>CAYMTC010000117.1:1450-6233 GCA_964393265.1 uncultured Thermoleophilia bacterium | reverse complement strand
TGCCGTGGACGGGCGGCGCTTCCTGGACGTGCTGGACCTGGAGGCGCTGTCCGAGGAGCGCTTCACCCTTCGTATGGAGCGCGGCGGTCGCCTCATCGACGTCCTCGTCAGCCCGCAGACCGGCGAGTGGCACGGGATCGAGCTGGAAGACGGACTCGGCGACGCAGTGCGGCGGTGCGTGAATCAGTGTCCATTCTGCTTCGTGGACCAGATGCCCGCCGGGCTGCGGGCGTCGCTGTACATCAAGGACGATGACTACCGACTCTCGTTTCTGCAAGGCAGCTTCGTGACGCTCACCAATCTCGCGGAACGCGACCTGCGGCGCATCGAAGGACTGCGGCTCTCGCCCCTCTTCGTCTCACTCCACGCTTGGGATGACGAGGTGCGAGCACGACTCATGGGACCCAGGGCGAAGCGCAGTCGTGAGCGCCTTCTACGGCTGGCGGCGGCGGGTGTCCGGACGCACATCCAGGTGGTGCTGTGTCCGGGCGTGAACGATGGGGCCGTACTGGAGGAGACCGTCACCGAGTTGGCGCGGGTGACGGGCGTCGAAGACGTGGCCGTGGTCCCCGTGTCCTTGGCTCGTGAAGGAGTCTTGCGTCGCGTCAGCCGCGACGATTCAGCTGCAGTCGTGGAGTGCGTCGAGGGCATGCAGCGCAGGCTGCTCCGCAAGACAGGCCGCCGATTCGTGCACGCCGCCGACGAGCTGTATCTCTCGTGTGGGCGGTTGCCACCGCAGGCTGATGCGGAGCAGCAGTACGAGAACGGCATCGGGGTGTGTGCGTGCGCCGAGCGCGAGGCAGAGGAGCTGCAGCATCGGGCCGGGGTGTCGGTCGCGCTGCTCACCGGCACGCTGGCCTTGCCGGTCGTGGAGCGGATCTGCGGTGTCCTGGGGCGGGCGCGGCCGTTCATCGTGCGCAACCGACTGTTTGGAGACCATGTCACCGTCACGGGACTGCTGGGGGGCCGGGAGGTCCTGTCAAGTCTTCGGGAGCGGCCCCTTGGCCGGGGGGAGTGGTTGCTGGTGCCCGCCGCCTTCCTGCCCGCGCACCTGGGACGCACGTTGGACGATGTGTCAGCAGGTGAGCTCGCGGATGCCTGTGACGGACGGCTCGTCGTGGGGGACGGGATCGCCGATGCGTTTGCTAGACTGCCCGCGCGGTGAGACGAGCAGGTAGAGGAGATGGCACATGACCCGGCGTCACGAACGCGGCGATCGTATGCTGCCTGGAAGCGGGTCGCCCACGGTCGCCGTGGTCGGTTGCCCCAACGCGGGCAAGTCGACGCTGATAAACAGGCTGAGCGGGTCGCGGGTGGCAGTGGTGCACGAGACACCGGGGGTCACCCGCGACCGTAAGGCAGTGCCGGTGGAGTGGACTGGGGTCAGTTTCGAACTGGTCGACACGGGGGGCTTCGACAGCGGCGACGACTCAGCGTTGGCGGGTGCGGTACGAGAGCAGGTGCTGGCGGCTCTGCGGACCGCCGATGTCGTGGTGTTCGTGGTCGACGCACGCTCTGGGCCGCTGGCGGCCGACCACGAGATGGCCGACCTGCTGCGTCGCGTCCGGGTGCCGCTTCTCCTTGTGGCCAACAAGCTGGACACGCCGCAGACGGCGGAGCAGGCCGCTGCGCAGCTGTTCGAACTAGGCCTTGGCCCGGCTCACCCCGTGTCGGCGTTGCATGGCCTGGGCACGGGTGACCTACTCGACGAGATCGTCGCGGCTCTGGCTGATCGTACGGCAGCCCCTGCCGGCGAGGACGCGGAGGCGGGCGACGAGTCGCTCACGCCGGTAGTCATCGTCGGTCGCCCAAACGCCGGCATGTCGAGTCTGTTCAACGCCATCGCGGGCGAGGGGCGCGCTATCGTGAGCGATGTACCAGGAACGACGCGGGACGCCATCGACACGCGAGTGTATGGTCCCAACGGTCCCTTCCTGTTCGTCGACACGGCGGGCATGCGCAAGGCCAGCAAGGTGAGCGGCGTCGAGTACTACGCCTACCTGCGCAGTCTGCAGGCGCTGGACCGGGCGCACGTCGCGGTGGTGGTGCTCGACGCCACCGTGGGTATCGGAGAGCTGGACCTCAGTATCGCGACCGAGGCGGCGCGACGCGGGTGCGCCACCGTCCTGGCGCTCAACAAGACCGATATCGTGCCCGCCGACCTGGCTCAAGTGTGGGAGATGGCGTCGCGGAGGCTGCGGCAGCGGCCGCCGGTGGTCCCGGTCTCGGCGATCACTGGCGCAGGGATAGATGCTCTACTGCGTCAGGTGGCGGCTCTCCACGAGAAGTTCAAGAGCCGAGCTCCTACGCCAGTGCTCAATCGCACTCTTGCCGAGCTCAGCGTGGCACGCCCGGGACCGCGGCGCGGAGGCCGCAGGCTGAAGATGTACTACATCGCGCAGTACGGCACTGCGCCGCCGCGTTTCGCCGTCGAGGTCAACGACAGGACCCTCATGACGCGTGAGTTCGGTTATTACGTGGAGAACCGGCTGCGTGACAAGCTGGGGCTCGACGGTGTGCCCCTGATCATCGATTTCAAGGGACGGCAGCGGCATGACAGGCGGTGAGGTAGCCATGGCGGTGGCGCTCGGGGTGGGGGGCTACCTTCTCGGAGCCGTGCCTGTGGGCCTCTGGTTGGGGCGGGCCACCCGGCATGTCGACATCCGCGAGCACGGGTCGGGCAACATCGGCACCACGAACGCGTATCGGGTGTTGGGCCCACGCGCCGGCACGGTCGTCCTGCTGTGTGACGTGGCAAAGGGGGCAGCACCTGCGTTCCTCGCCGGGCAGCTTTTCCCGGCATGGCTGGCGGTCATCCTGGCGGCGCTGCCCGTGATCGGCCATATGCGCTCCATCTTCCTGCGCGGCAGTGGCGGCAAGGGCGTGGCGACGGGAGCGGGTGTGGTGCTCGGTCTCATGTGGTGGGTCTTCCTCATCGTCCTAGGGTCGTTCCTCCTCATGCTGGTGTGTACGCGTACGGTGAGCGCAGGGTCGATCACCGCGGCTGTCGCGTTTCCTCTTACCACTTGGCTTACCGGTCAGCCGCTGCCCTACCTCATCGTGGCGCTCGTGCTAGGGTCGCTTGTGATCCTTGCCCACCACGCCAACATCGTCAGGCTCATCCGGGGTGTTGAACCACGCGTACGGTTCCCCTGGAACCGCAAGACGGACGACGCGGCGACCCCGCAGGCTCCGGACTCAGGAGGATAGCCTCATGCGCATCACAGTCATCGGCTCCGGCAGCTGGGGCACCGCCTTTTCCCGGCTGGTGCATGGAAACGGCCATCAAGTCCAGGTGCTGACCCTCACGGCTCAGGAGGCGACGACGCTCAACGAGGTGCGAGAGAACGTGCACTTCCTACCGGGTGTCACTCTGCCAGAGGGCATCCGCTTCGTGGCTATGGACGAGGCGTCTCTGAGTCACTCTCAGCTGGTCGTGTACGCCGTCCCTACCCAAGCCGTCCGAGAGGTAGCTCGCTGGGTGGGGCCGCAACGGCCCAAGCACTGTCTGCAGCTCTCGTTGGCCAAGGGCATCGAGCTGGGCACGCTCCTGCGTCCCACGGAGGTGATCACGGCGGAGACCGCGGCGCCGGCGGCAGCGCTGTCGGGCCCCAACCACGCTGAAGAGGTGTCGAGAGACATGCCGTCGGCGACCGTGATCGCTGCGGAGGACGACAGCCTCGCGGCCACACTCCAGCGAGCGGTCATGTGCGACACGTTCCGCGTCTACCGAAACAGCGATGTCGTGGGTGTGGAGTTCTGCGGCGCCGCCAAGAACCCCATCGCCATCGCGGTCGGCATGTCCGACGGCCTTGGCTACGGCGACAACACGCGCGCCAGTCTCATCACTCGCAGTCTGGCGGAGGTCACCCGACTCGGCATGCGTCTGGGCGCGCGCTTCGAGACGTTTGCCGGCCTTGCCGGCATAGGGGACATGATCGCAACCTGCACGTCGCGGCACAGCCGCAACCGCAAGGCTGGAGAGCTCCTGGCCGGCGGCGACTCGCCTGCTGATCTGCAGAAGCTGGTCGGGCAGGTCGTGGAAGGCATCCCCACGACGTACGCTCTCCACGACCTGGGAGGCCAGCTGGGCGTCGAGTTGCCCGTGACAGACAATGTGTACGAGGCTCTAGAACACGGCAAGGACTCCATGGACTGTGTGCGCTCGTTGATGGGGCGAGAACCGAAGATAGAGGGGCTCGCAGACATGCCGGGGTCAGTGGAGCCCCGCTAGACCGTCTGGTAGACTCCCGCGCGGCATGCACCGCCCGCCGTACGGCCGGGCGTCCTACGCAGGAGGTACCGTGAGCAGCAGCTTCCTCTTCACGTCCGAGTCGGTCACGGAGGGCCACCCGGACAAGATCGCCGACCAGATCTCAGATGGAGTCTTGGACGCCATCTTCCGGGAGGACCCGTACGGTCGCGTCGCCTGCGAGACGCTCGTGACCACGGGCCTCATCGTCGTGGCCGGCGAGATCACGACCGACACCTACGTGGACATCCCGAGCGTTGCCCGCGAAACGGTGCGAGACATCGGGTACACGCGCGCCAAGTACGGCTTCGACTATGAGACCTGCGGCGTCGTCGTGGCCGTGCACGAGCAATCGCCAGACATCAGCCAAGGCGTCAGCCACTCGCTGGAGACGCGCACCGATGTCAACGACGAAGACATGCTCGACCTCCAGGGAGCGGGCGACCAGGGTATGGTGTTCGGCTTCGCCTGTAACGAGACGGCAGAGCTCATGCCCATGCCCATAGCCTTGGCACATCGGCTCAGCCGCAG
>CAYMTC010000117.1:0-1440 GCA_964393265.1 uncultured Thermoleophilia bacterium | reverse complement strand
CAGCCGCAGGATGAGCGAGGTGCGCAAGGCCGAGGTCTTGCCCTACTTGCGCCCAGACGGCAAGTCGCAGGTGACGGTGCGGTACGAGGACGGCCGCCCAGCCGAGATCACCCGGATCATCCTCGCCACTCAGCACGCCGACGGCATCGACGTCGACACCCTGATCAAGCCAGACCTCCTGGAGCACGTCGTCGAGCCTATCCTTCCTAAGGAGCTCTACGACCCCACGACGCTGGACAAGATCACCGTAGTGAACGCCACCGGCAAGTTCGTCATCGGCGGGCCTATGGGCGACGCGGGCGTCACCGGCCGCAAGATCATCGTCGACACGTACGGTGGTATGGCTCGCCACGGGGGCGGCGCCTTCTCCGGCAAGGATCCCAGCAAGGTGGACAGGTCAGGAGCATACGCGGCGCGGTACGTCGCCAAGAACATGGTCGCGGCCGGGCTGGCAGACCGTTGCGAGATCCAGGTGGCGTACGCCATCGGCGTGGCGCACCCAGTCTCTATCATGGTGGACTGCCAGGGCACTGAGAAGGTGGACCAGAGCACCATCGAGGAGCTTGTGGCGAGCCACTTCGACTTGCGGCCGGCGGCTATCATCCGTGACCTCGATCTGCGTCGACCCATCTATCGCAAGACAGCAGCCTACGGGCACTTCGGCCGCAGCGACCACGACTTCACGTGGGAGCGTACCGACAAGGCCGACCTGCTCCGCAGCGAGGCGGGCCTCAGCTAAGTCGCTGAGCGGCCGGCGGCCCTGTGTTCCGGCCGCTCGCAGCGCCACGGGAGAAGCTCGCGAGGGGAGGGTCGGCGTGACGTACGCAGCCGTGTTCCCTCTCGTGCGTGCGCGCTCCATCGCGGAGCCGTTCGACTACAGCGTGCCGGAGGCCCTGCGGCAGCGAGTGGGCCTGGGCTCGCTGGTGACGGTACCCTTAGGGTCGCGCTCGGTCGTGGGTGTGGTACTTGGCGTCTCCGCTACCACTTCGCACGCAGGGGAGGTGCTGCCTCTGTCTGCGGCCCTCGATTTGGAGCCGGTGCCCGCGTCGCTGCTCGCTCTGGCCCTTCGCGTCCGTGATCACTATCTCTGCTCGCTCGGCGCGGCTTTAGCACTGGTCACTCCACCCAGCGGCGCCTTCCACTACAGACGCACGCTCAAGCTGACGGCAGCTGGGCAGCAGGCTGTGGCGACAGGGCGCAGCGAATTGGGCGAGTACGAGGGGGGCGTCGTCGTGCGGTCGGGCGCTCGCCTGTCGAGCGCTCTCGAGCGCCTGCGACGCGAGGGCTTGGTGGCTGTCGAGCAGCAGGTGCATGTGGTCGCCGGCGCTCAGTCCAGCGTGTTCGTGGCACGTGGGGTAGGGCAGGCGCGTCGTGCGGGCGTGCGGCAGCGGGCGGCGCTGGCTCTGGTAGAGGCGAGTGGGCAGTGCGAGGAGCGAGAGC
>CAYMTC010000116.1:0-6235 GCA_964393265.1 uncultured Thermoleophilia bacterium | reverse complement strand
CTACCGGGGTCTGCCGGTACTCACCAATCAGCCCACGCGCCGAGAGTCGGAGCGTACCCGACATCACCTGGTAGCAGTCATCGAGCCCTGGGAGGACTTCTCTGTCGCGCAGTACACGGCGATGGCGAGGGAAGCCATCGATGGGATCGTGCGGCGAGGCCGCTCCGTGGTCATAGAGGGCGGAGGTGGCCTCTATCTCCGGGCCGCCCTAGGCGGTCTGACGTTCGGGGCACAGGGTCCTCCAGAGCTGCGGCGTGAGCTGGAGGACCGTCTTGCCCGAGAAGGTCTCGATGCCCTGCTGGCGGAGTTGCGAGAGCGTGACCCGCTCACGGCGCGGCGTGTCGACTGCCAGAATCCGCGCCGCGTCCTACGTGCTCTGGAGAGCGTACTGGCTCAGGGGCGCCCTCTCGATGACGCCCAGCACGGGCGCCTGTGGGCAGCTGCCGCAGAAGCGCCCTACCGCCTGTTCGGCTTGGACGATGACAGAGAAGCCGTCAGGCGCCGTGTGGACGAACGAGTCCTGCGCATGGTCGAGGACGGCGCCGTCGACGAGGTGCGACGGCTGCTGGCAGGGGGGACGCCGTCGCGCACCGTCGCCCAGGCCATCGGCGTGCGCGAGCTCGCCCAGTACATCGCTGGAGAGCTCACACTTGCCGATGCCGTGGCGGCTATGCAGGCGCGAACGCGGCGTTTGGTGCGGCGACAGTGCACATGGATGAGGAAGCTACCGCTGACTGCTAGAATCGCGGTAGCCGGGCGCTCACCGGACGCCGTCGCTGATGATGTCGTACAACACCTTAGACTACTGTGATCCAGCGACCATCGCACTCACTGTGGCGCCCATCGCTGCCTTCCTGCTGGCTCCGCGGACGGGCGCCGTGTCTGGACCATCCACGGCGCCCACCACACCGGTAGGTTGCGTGTAAGCACTCGACAGGGAGGTCATGGCGTGCGCTTCTCCAAGTGGCAGGGAATCGGGAACGACTACATCGTGCTCCATCGTGAGGAGCTGCCGTGGGACCTCACTCCAGAACGTGTCCGCCTCTTCTGCAACCGCGACTTCGGCGTAGGTGCCGACGGTATCCTCCTGGTGGGGCCCAAGACGGGAGAGGACCGCTTCCGCCTGCAGATATTCAACCCAGATGGCAGCGAGGCCGAGATGTGCGGCAACGGTGTCCGCATGGTCGCGCGTAAGCTCAGGATGGAGGGATCCATCGACGGTGATACCGTCGTCCTGGAGACAGCTGCCGGGGAGATAGTGCCGCACCTGCTGGGCGACCTCCAGGTACGCGTCGACATGGCTACTGCCAAGTTCGGCGGCGAGAAGTTGGCCGGCTTCTCAAGCGGCGAGGCGGTCGCAGCCACGCTCCAGGCGGCCGGACGCAGCTTCACCTTCACGTTCGTGGACGTGGGCAACCCGCACTGCGTGATCATGTCGCCGTGGCCCCTGGACTTGGTGCCCCTGCACGAGATCGGCCCCATGATCGAGACGCACAGGTTCTTCCCGGGACGCGCTAACGTCGAGTTCGTCACCGTGGTAGACGAACATACCGCTCGTATGCGGGTGTGGGAGCGAGGAGTGGGGGAGACCCGCGCCTGTGGTACAGGCGCCACGGCCACTGCCGTGGCGCTCGTCCGCAACGGACTGTGCCAGAGCCCGGTCACCGTAGAGCTACCGGGCGGCACGCTGAAGGTCGAGGTGGAGCCGGACTGGCACGTGTTCATGTCCGGTCCTGCCGAGGAGATCTACCACGGCGACTGCTCCGGCGAGTTCCTGCGCCGACTGGCCTGACAGAGACATCGTAGGGAGTACCAATGCTGCAGTTCTCACAGCGCGTCAAGGACCTGCCGCCATACCTCTTCGCAGAGATCGAGCGTAAGGTGGCGGCCCGTCGTGCCGCGGGCGTCGACATCATCAGCCTGGGCATCGGCGACCCAGACATCCCCACGCCACCGCACATCGTCTCGGCCCTGCAGCAGGCCGCCAGCGACCCACGCGTGCATCAGTACCCCAGCAACCGCGGCAGCCAGTCGTTCCGCGAGGCGGTGGCTGGCTACTACTCGCGCCGGTTCGGAGTCACGCTAGACCCAGAGACCGAGATCGTGCCCCTGCTAGGGGCTAAGGAAGGTCTCGCTCATATCTGCGCCACACTGCTCGACCCAGGTGACGTGTGCCTCTCAGCAGACCCCGGCTACCCCGTGTACACCACGGGGCCTCTGTTGGCAGATGCCCAAGCGGTGCACGTACCCCTGGTGCCTCAGCTAGGCTTCCAGCCGGATCTGGACAGCATCCCAGCAGACGTCCTCAGCAAGAGCCGCATGATGTTCCTGTGCTACCCGAACAACCCCACAGGGGCTGTCATCGAGAACGACCTGTTCTCCCGTGTGGTCGCCTTCGCGCGCAGACACGGCATCGTCGTGGTCCACGACAACGCCTACGCCGACATCACGTTCGACGGGTATCGGGCGCCCAGCTTCCTGGAGACGCCAGGTGCTTCCGAGGTGGGCATAGAGCTGTTCTCGCTCTCCAAGAGCTACAACATGACTGGCTGGCGCGTCGGCGCCATCGTGGGGAACAGAGACGTCGTGGATGCCTACTGGCGCCTCAAGACCAACGTCGATTCGGGCATGTTCGGCGCGGTGCAGGCGGCTGGGGTGGCGGCGCTGGAAGGTCCGCAGGACTGCGTGCGCGAGATGTGCGATGTGTACCGGCGCCGCCGCGACCTACTCATCTCGGCGCTGCGGCGCATCGGCTTGGCAGCTGACAGCCCCAAGGGGACCATCTACCTGTGGGTCCCCGTACCGCAGGGACACACCTCGGAGAGCTTCGCCGACCTCGTCCTGGAGCAGGCGGACGTGATCGTGTCGCCCGGCGCTGCGTACGGACCCTCCGGCGAAGGTTACGTGCGGCTCAGCCTCACGGTCCCCGATGCGCGCCTGGAAGAGGCCGTGCACCGCATCGAGGAGCGCGTCCACCTGTGACACAGAAGCGGCCATGACGCTGTACGAGACCACCACGCTGGCCCGCCCCAGAGCGGTGGTCTTCGCCGTCCTGCCGGGGGGGCAGAGAGCTGCCGAGTCCGACGACGAAGCGCTCGACGAGATCAAGGAGCTGCTGGCCTCGGCGGACATAGACTGGGCGGCCGACGTCATCCAGTACCGTGATCACCCGCATCCGCGGTCGTACCTGTATCCGGGCAAGCTCAATGAGCTCAAGCAGGCTGTCTCCGCCCAGCATGCGACGGTGGCCGTCTGCGAAGACGATCTGGCGCCGGCGCAGGTAGCAGCCGTGCTCGATGCGGTCGACGGCGTGGACGTCCTCGACCGCACAGAGCTCATCCTCTCGGTGTTCTCCAAGCACGCTCATAGCTTGGAGGGCACGCTCCAGGTACACCTCGCACAGCTGGAGTATGAACTCACGCGCATGAGGGGCAAGGGCATGGTACTCTCGCGCCTTGGTGCCGGCGTCGACATGCGCGGCCCGGGCGAGACCAAGCTCGAGGTCGACAGACGCGTCGTGCGCAAACGCATCCAGACGCTGCGGCGCAGGATAGACCACATGGCCCGCACGCGCCGCACGCAGCGGGCCCGTCGCCTGCGCGCAGACCTTCCACTGGTATGTCTGGCGGGATACACGAACGCGGGCAAGTCCACGTTGCTCAACGCCCTCACCGACGCCCACGTCTCCGTGCGGGACAGGTTGTTCGAGACGCTGGATCCTACGACTCGCACCTACCGCTACCGCGACCGCGACTATGTCCTCACAGATACTGTCGGCTTCATACGTAAGCTGCCACACCAGCTCGTCGATGCGTTCGCCTCCACGTTAGAGGAGACCACGATCGCCGACCTCATCCTGGTCGTCGCCGACGCTCATCAGCCCACCGCCGAGATCGCCGATCGCTTGGGGACGGTCTCGGATGTCCTGGAGATGATCGGCTCGCAGGATGTGCCACGCCTGCTGGTCCTCAACAAGGTGGATCTTCTCGACGCGCCGGCGCGAGCCCGACTGACAGGCCTGTACCCGGACGCCGTGCAGATCTCAGCGCAGCAGGGGGAGGGGCTGGCAGACCTGCAGTCAGGGATCGCTGCCTACTTCGACCGCGAGTTGGAGAACGTCACCTTACTAGTGCCCTACTCCGAGGGTCACGTCCTCAACGCCCTGCGCGGCGTGGCATCCAACATCGTCGAGCGAGCTGGGGAAGAGGGCATCACGGTCACAGCCCGCCTACCACGGCACCAGGCCCGTCGCCTCCAAGCCTGGCGCGTCGATGGCGTCGCTGGCGAGCAGTCCGAGGAGGCGCTCATCGACAACGGAGAGTCATGAGCGCCTCTCTCGGCGAGCAGCCTGCACGACAGCCGGCGCTGGTCAAGGTCAAGCGCCTGTCCGCGCACGGCACGATCCCACGAAAGGCCTACGACGGCGATGCGGCCTACGACCTCTACGCGGCAGAGGAGCACACGCTGGCCCCTCTTGGGCGAGCCCTGGTGGGGACAGGTGTGGCACTCGAGCTGCCCCCGGGGACCTGTGCCCTCACAGTGCCGCGCTCAGGGCTCGCCATAGAGCACGGCATCTCCATAGTCAACGCGCCGGGGCTCATCGACAGCGGCTATCGCGGCGAGGTCCGCGTGATCTTGCTCAATACCGACGCCCACAGCTCGTTCACGGTGGCGGTCGGAGACCGCGTAGCCCAGTTGCTCATCGTCACCCTCAGCGCCATCGAGCTACGCGAGGTCACGACCCTCAGCGACACGAACAGAGGTTCGCGTGGCTTCGGTTCATCGGGGCTCTGATCCGTGACCGCGCTACGGTCCCCGCATCCGCGCGTGCCTGCGAAAGACGCCGCCGACGCGCCTCGGGTCCGCGTCTCGGCCTTCCTGTGCTTCGGCGACCGCATCCTCCTCGTCCGCCAACGCCGCGACGCCGAGCGACACACCGCCGGCTACTGGCTCCTGCCCGGCGGCGGGGTGCGCTTTGGCGAGCGCCTCGCCGACGCCCTTCGCAGAGAGCTGCGCGAGGAGCTCGGCATCTCCGCCTCGCCCATCAACCCTATTGCCTTAGTAGAGTCCGTCTCCGACGATCCTCACTACGCCAAGCACGTTATCCACGTGATCATGCACGTACCTTGGCCGCCTCATCTCAGTCCGCACGCCTGCCAGATCAGTGATCCCGCCATCAAGGAAGCAAGACTCTGGTCGGCAGCCGAGCTGGGCGCACTGGACATCAGGCCGCCGTTGACGCCGGAACTCACTCGCTGGCTGCACACCACGCCGCACGGCATGGAGTACCTCGGCGTTCGCTGGTAGAGACGCGGCCGGCGAGCCCGCTGGCAGACGACGACGCTCGCGACGTTCAGCCGGAGACTGCAGCCCTTGAAGCTGAGCCTGGGAACCTTCACGCGTCGCAGAGGCTCTCTCTCTAACAAGCGATAATCATGGTTATGTAAAGTATCAAGCTCACTAGGAGGGTCTGGCCGTCACTCGGCCCGGACTCGTCCCCCCCAGGTGTAGCGGTAGTGCTGCCCTCAGGGCCACTCCCCCAAGGTGGCCCCAAGGTGACGGCGACAGTCAAAGGGTGCTGAAGGGTCTCAGTAGGTGATGAGGCTCATGACCTCGTGGCCGGCGAGCTTCTGGCGGCCGCCGAGGTCGGCCAATTCCACAAGAAACGCGATCCCGACCACTTTGGCGCCTAGCTTCTCGACGAGACGGACCTTGGCAGCGGCGGTGCCGCCGGTGGCCAGCAGGTCGTCGTGCACCAGGACGTTCATGCCGGGTCGTATGGCGTCGGCATGGACGGCGAGCTTGTCGGTGCCGTACTCGAGCTGGTACTCCTCGTCGACGGTCTTCCACGGGAGTTTGCCGGGTTTGCGGGCACACACGAACCCTGCCCCGATGGCATAGGCCACTGAGGCGCCGAGGATGAAGCCGCGCGCCTCGGC
Source organism: uncultured Thermoleophilia bacterium (assembly GCA_964393265.1). GTDB lineage: Bacteria > Actinomycetota > Thermoleophilia > UBA2241 > UBA2241 > UBA6103. The sequence goes on along the minus strand of CAYMTC010000116.1, from coordinate 296 downwards.
TCCCAGCACGACGTCGACGTGACGACCGATACTCCACTCGGCGATACGGTCGACGGAGGCCCTCAGAGCAAGAGGATCCTGTAGGAGGGGCATGATGTCCCGGAACAGGATGCCCTGCTTTGGGAAGTCCGGGATGTCGCGGATGTAGGACGAGAGGTCGATAGGATGGTACGAATCGGCCATGTGTGGGTGCCTCCTCCCCATGGCGCCGACGCGGTGGCCGGTGGTGTGCCGGGTGCGTGCGGCGCAGCGCTGGCGTACGGCCGGGCCGGCAGATCGGAAGAGCGTCGTGTAGG
>CAYMTC010000115.1:0-6283 GCA_964393265.1 uncultured Thermoleophilia bacterium | reverse complement strand
CCCACACCCCCCTATCCTACACTCTTTCCCTACACGACGCTCTTCCGATCTACGAGCGGCAGCCCCGTGCGCATGGACTTGACGAAGGCGGCGTTGAGCTCAGCTGCCCGCCGCGCCAACGGGCCGCTCATCACCTCCACTTCCACGCCCGCGTCCATGAGCCGGCGGAGCCCACGTCCGTCGACCTGCGGGTTTGGATCACGCATGGCGACGACGACCCGGTGCACGCCCGCCGCGATCAGCGCATCCGCGCACGGCGGCGTACGCCCGTAGTGCGAGCATGGCTCTAACGTGCAGTAGAGAGTCGCCCCTCGCGCCCGCGCTCCCGCTTCGCGCAAGGCGACTACTTCGGCGTGCGCGGTGCCGGCAGCCAGGTGAGCCCCTTTGCCCACGACGTCGCCGGCCACGACCAAGACGGCTCCCACCATTGGGTTGGGATGTGTGCGTCCGCGTCCGGTCGCGGCCAGCGCCAGTGCTTGCTCCATGAAGCGCTCGTCGGCCTCGCGGAGCTCCGTCTGCCCGTCTGATCCGCTCTGCACGCTGTCTGGCATGAAAAACGCCCCGCTCGTAGGCTCGGGGCGTCAAGGTGCGCTGCACGCGCCGGCTTCTCTCATCCGGACTCTCACCGTCGGCCCAGGGATCTCACCTGGTCAACCTCGTAGAGAGGCTCGCGGGCTCTTACCGCCGGTGGGGACTCTCACCCCGCCCCGAAGCCAAGTCGCTGTATGGACTTGCTGTAAGTCTACCTCATGCACGAGGGGCGGGGCCATCGCGCCGTGAGCGCAGACCCCCTCGGCTCCTGGCCGCCTGCACGGCGCCCTCACCCCGGCGACCGCGACCCACTGGCGTCTCAGTCGGCGATCAGAGCGCTGAGCTCGCGGAACCGCCGTGCGGGGTCGTCGCCGAACACACTCGACCCTGCCACCAACAGAGTCGCACCGGCACGCACGACGTGCGCCGCTGTCTGCGGGCCTATCCCACCGTCGACCTCGACCACGACACCTTTGGGCATGAGCTGCCGCACCTGAGCCACCTTCTCCACGCTCCCTGCGATGAACGACTGCCCTCCGAAGCCAGGGTCGACCGACATGACGAGCACCAGGTCGCAGTCGTCCTTGACCGCAGCCAGCTGCTGCACCGCCGTGCCCGGGTTGATCGACACCCCGGCCCACGCGCCCGCCTCACGGATCTGTGCCAACGTCCGGTGGAGATGGACACAGGCCTCCTGGTGCACCGTGAGGCCGTCCGCACCGGCGGCCACGAAGACGTCCACGTACCGCTCAGGCTGATCGACCATGAGGTGGACGTCCAACGACCCACCTCGGGCGTGCACATGCGGCGCTATGGCCTTGACGACTGGCGGACCGATCGTGATGTTGGGCACAAAGCATCCATCCATGACGTCCACGTGGATGACCTCGGCCCCTGCATCCATGACCACGTCGATCTGCTCGATGAGGTGACCGAAGTCTGCGGAGAGGATGGAGGGCGTGATCTGTGTCCGGGAAGGCGCCGCACGGTGAGGCTGCGTATCCATCATTTCTCCATTCTATCTGGCTTTCTTAGCGCCGCGATGAAGAACCCGCTCGTGCCATCGCGGTCGGGCAAAGTCTGGAGATACTGCGGGCTGTCAGGGTGTGCGACGTCGGGATAGCGCTCGCCCAGGGAGATCGACTCGAGGCCGTCCTCCTGAAGCGATCCCTCGACGACGTCGAGTGTCTCGACGCGGGTCAACGTGCAGACGGCGTACACCAGCACACCGCCCGCTCGAAGCAAGCGGGCAGCCCGGTGGACGAGCCCGCTCTGGAGGCCTGACAGGCGCGCTGCGTCTCGCGGGCGCTTCCGCCAACGGAGATCCGGGCGTCCCGACAACGTCCCCAGCCCCGTGCAGGGCGCATCGACCACGGCCAGGTCGACGTCGCCGTCAAGCGACACAGGAAGCGAGCGTGCGTCGCGGCAGACGACGCGCACGTTCGTCGCATGCAGTCTCTTCAGGGTACCTCGCAGCTCATGGCAGCGGTGTGCCTCGGACTCGCAGGCCAGGATGTTCCCCTCGGGGAACGACGCCGCCAGCTGCGCGGTCTTGAGCCCGGGGGCGGCGCAGAGATCGGCCACGCGTCGTGGCTGCGGCGCCACACCTGCCGCCACCTCGACGACGAGCTGTGCGGCACGTGACTGCGCCGTCACCCACCCTTCATGGTATGCGGCTGTGGACTCGAGCGGCTCCCCGTCGTACAGCAGTGCCCACGGAACGTACGACGGCCATGGCGCAGACGGAGCCGTGATCTCGACGCCGTCGCAGGCGAGGGCAGACGCGACCTCAGCGATGGTGCCGCACCGCGGATCGACCCGCAGGCAGCGCTCTGCAGCGGCGTTGCCAGCCTCCAGCAGTGCGATGCCGCGCTCCGCACCCCACTCCGCTCTGAGCGCCTGCACCAACCACAGCGGATAGGACAGTCGTGCCGCCACAGACGCGTCGTCGTCGCCTCCCAGATCGCTCAGCAGCTGCGGTCCGCGCACGGCAACGCCCCGTAGCACGGCATTGACGTATCCCCTAGTACGCGGCCCCGACCCCCCGACAAGGCGTACGGACTCGTCCACCGCTGCATGGGACGGCACCCTGTCCAAGAACAGCAGCTGATAGGCCCCCAGCCGCAGCGCCGCGAGCACACGCGGGTCGGTGCGGCGCAGCGACGGCCGCGACACTCGTGCCAGCACCGCATCGAGCGTCGCTCGCCGCTTCACGCAGCCGTTGACCAGCTCGTGAGCCAGACGAGCATCGGGGCCGCGTAGCTCCCGCAGAAGTGGGCGGCCGCGCAGCACGTCTTCCAAGCGTGCGCCGCGCTCCACGTGTAGCAGGGCGTCGTGCGCGGCTCGGCGCGCCGGGCTCACTTCTGCTTGAGCCACCGACCGGCGCCCCGCAGATACGTCTCGGCAGCCTGCCGCTTGCCTCCCGGAGACTGGATCTCGAGGATCTCGACCAAGCCGTCCGCGGCGGGCACCACGAGTCGGTCACGCTCGTCCACGGTCTCCTGGCCGGGCAGCACGCGCGCTCGCCACACGGTCAGCTGGCGCCCGGCAAGCTCAGTATGAGCACCGATGTGCGGCGACAAGGCCCGCACATGATCGACGACGGCCTGGGCAGGGCGAGACCAATCCAGTCGACGGTCGGCCTTCTGGAGCTTACGCGCGTAGGTCGCGACGCCCTCCTGCGGCCGCCACACGACAGTCCCCTTGTCCATCGCCTGCAGCGTCTCGAGCACGGCGTCCAGCGCGGCGGGCAGTAGCGCGGTGTACGCCGCTCCGGCATCGGCGTCGCGAGGCACCACGACCTCACGGTACGCCCCCACCGGCCCCTCGTCGACGCCCTCAGTCATGCGTAGCACAGCCACCCCGAGGTGCGTCTCACCGGCCATCAACGCTCGTTCCACCGGAGCGGCACCACGCCAGCGCGGCACAGCGGACGGATGCACGACGATAGCTCGGATGCGGTCCAGGACCTCGCCGTTGATGATCTCCCCGAAGGCGCACACCACCATGACGGTAGCCCCTGATCGCACCAGGGATGCCGTCGCTGCGCCGCTCAACCGCTGCGGCTGGAGCACCGGGATGCCATGCGCCACAGCGACCTGCTTGACGTTCGACGGTTGCGGCGTGCCATGACGCCCACGGGGCTTGTCTGGCCGCGTGACGACCACGACGATCTCATGACGACGGCTGTCGAGAAGACCCTCGAGGACATCGGCGCCGAAGGGCGCCGTACCAGCGTAGGCCAGACGCACGTTCAGCCCGTGGTCAGGCTGCGCCCTCAGCGTCGCGCATCTCACGCAAGGCCGCAGCCCTCTCGCGACGCCCCGTTCTGTCAAGGATGAGTACGCCGTCGAGATGGTCGACCTCGTGCTGGATGATACGGGCCTGCAGGTCGTGGACTGTGAAGCTCAGCGCTGCGCCGTGGAGGTCGTAGGCCTGGACGGAGATCTCCTTGGCACGCTCGACCGGCACTATCGCCCCAGGGACACTGAGACATCCTTCATCGGCCTTCTCACTGACATCACTGCGCGTGACGACCATGGGATTGACCAAGGCGCGCGGCTCGTCGTCCTCATCTACGAAGATGATCAGCCGCTTGAGCACTCCCACCTGGGGAGCCGCCAAGCCGACGCCTGGCGCGTCCTCCATGACGTCGATCATGTGAAAGGCGAGCTTGCGCAGCTGTCCGTCGTAGTCGCCGACCGGATATGCCGTCTCTTTGAGCACCGGGTCGCCGAAGACACGTATCTCTCGCCGCGCTCGCTCGCTGCGGCGCGCTGCCTCGGACTGCGGCATGCGCTCTCTCTTGTCTCGCCACTGACTCATGATCACCTCACGTGACCAATGCTACGCCTGCTGCACACCACCGGCCACCCCACTTCCTTCATACACGAGCGGGTTCCACGTCCACCATGCCCCGCAGCCGCGCACGACTGGTCGCAGCGTTTGACCGTTGCACCACGCCCCCCACGACTGGAATGGTTTCCCCTGGGTTCGCAGTCTTAACCACGCTGCGACAGTACAGGCGCCCCCGCTCACGCCACAGCGGGCCCGGCCCGACGACGTCTTCGTCTGCCTGCAGACGACTGCGGAAGGCGCGCGTGAGCGTCGCTGCTCCGCGCGCGACAGTATCTGCCTCAGGCCCACTCACCTCCACGGCGACCAGCACTCGGGACGGCGGATATCCCAGGAGACGCCGACGTTCTACCTCCTCCTCGTAGAACTCCGACACCTTTCCCCGCTGCGCCATGACTATCGCCCGCGCCGAGGGATTGTACGTCTGTACGACGACCCGACCCGGGTGCTCTCCGCGGCCCGCGCGACCCCCGACCTGCAAGAGCATGGCGAACGTGCGCTCCTCGGCTCGGAAGTCCGGGAAGTAGAGCGCCAGGTCGGCGTTCACGACACCCACGACGGTGACGTCCGGGAAATGGTGCCCCTTGGCGATCATCTGTGTGCCGACCAGTACCGCCGGACCTGGCCTCGAGAAGCGTTCCAGGACGTCCTCCAGCCGAGATAGGGAGCTCGCCACATCTGAGTCCAGCCGCAGAAGCGGCACCCCTGGCAACAGCCGGGCGACCTCTTCCTGCAGCTGCTCGGTGCCGACCCCATGCCTCCCCACGTCCACGCTGCCGCACACTCGGCACACGTGTGGGGCAGGCTCCCGCGCCCCGCAGACACGGCAGCGTAGCTCAGTGCCCCGCCGGAACAGTGTGTAGGCGACGTCACAGCGAGGACACACCCAGGTGTGGCCGCAGTGGCCGCAGGAGACGTAGCTCGCCACGCCGCGACGGTTCAGGAAGAGCATGGCCTTATGGCCAGCGTCGACTGCCTCCGAGAGAGCCACGCGCAGCTCCGGGCAGAGCACCTCACTGCGGTCTCGCAGGTCGACCACCTCTAGTGACGGCGGTTGGGAGCCATCGACGCGGCGTGGGAGCTCCAGGTGTGTGCGCACGCGAGCCCACGCCTCCACACTGGGCGTCGCCGAGCCCAGTACGAGCGGGGCGCCTGCTTGTTCTGCACGCCAGCGCGCGACGGTCCGCGCATCGTAGCGGGGCTCGCTGCCCTGTTTGTAGGAGTCGTCGTGCTCCTCGTCGACGACCAGCAGCCCAAGGTCCTGCAGCGGCGCGAAGACGGCAGACCGCGCCCCCACGACGATGCGCGCCCGTCCGCTAGCGGCGTCGGCGTACGCCCGCAGGCGCTGCCCCAACGAGAGACTCGAGTGCATCACCGCCACACCCCACGGCTCGAAGCGTTCGCGCACGCGCGCCACTGTCTGACCTGTGAGCGCTATCTCGGGCACGAGGATGATCACCGAGCGGCCTTGAGCTATGACTTCCTGAGCCGCCCGCAGGTAGACCTCGGTCTTCCCGCTGCCGGTCACACCATGCAACAGGAACTCGCCCCCCGCACCCACGGCCCTCGTGATGCTCTCCACGGCCGCCTCTTGCTCTGCAAGGAGCAACGGTCCCGCTATGACAGCTTCCTCCCTCGCCTGCCCCACAGATGAGGCAGCCGCCTGGCGCCCGTTCGCCACGGACACCGCGTCGCTGACCTTCACCAGCGCCCCGGTCGCCAGCAGTGCCTGCAAGCCACTCCTGCTAAGCCCTGTGCGGCGGCGCAGCTCTCGCTCCTCGCACTCCCCACTCGTCTCTACCAGAGCCAGCGCCGCCCGCTGCCGCACGCCGGCGCGACGCGCCTGCCCTAGATCGGAAGAGCGTCGTGTAGGGAAAGAGTGTAGGATAGGGTGTGG
>CAYMTC010000114.1:0-6292 GCA_964393265.1 uncultured Thermoleophilia bacterium | reverse complement strand
AGATAATGAGCGGTGACTGGAGTTCAGACGTGTGCTCTTCCGATCTCGCAGTTCACACGCACCCACCAGCTCTCGTCCACGATAGCCTCGGACAGCGCGCGGACGCTGTCCGCGTCGCCCATCAGACCGAGCGCCTTGGCGGCTTGCGCGCGGACCTCCCACGCCGGGTCACGGAGAGCGTCGCGCAGCGCTCTCGCGGCGCCGGGGCCGCCGATCTTGCCGAGCGCGCAAGCGGCCTGGGCACGAACGTCGACATCCTCGGCGGCGAGGAGCTCCACCAGCCTGTCCGCGGCACGGGCGTCGCGGACCTCGCCGAGGACGCGGACGGCGGTGACGACGACGCGGCGCTCTGGCCGCTCCGTCATCGTGAGCAACGGGCTGACCACGCCGGGCCCCAACGCCGCGAGGTCGTCCGCCAGCAGGGCGACCGTCCAGCGGGAGGGCGCGGAGAGCGCGTCGGCGAGGGCGGCTATGGCCTCAGCATCGCCGATCCAGGCCAGGCTGCGCGCGGCGACGATGCGCACGTCCTCGTCCGGGTCCGCGAGCGCCTCTGCCAGGGCGGGTACGGCGTGGGATGAGCGCGACCGGCCGAGCAGGTCCGCGGCCGTGGCGCGCTCCCACTTGCGCCTGCTGTGCAGCCGCCCGACGAGCTCGTCGACGAACCGGGCTTCTTCCAGGTAGCCCACGATCGTCTCGGCATCCTTGCCGCGCAGCACCTGGAGGTAGTGGAGGAGGGTATCGAGGAGCACCTGGCGCTCGCGGCCCGTGGTCTGCGGCGGCCGCTTGCCTTCGAAGACGAGCGCGTCGACAGTGGCGCGGCAGAGCGGCCGGAGGCGTTCCATCTCGCGGCGTCGTCGGCCGTACCAGAGACGCGCCGCGACGGTGAACGCCGTCAGGCAGGCTGTGCCGCCGAAGACAGTCGCTATCGAGAGGATGAGGATGGTGTCACCCATGCTTCTGGTGTTATCGACAGCAGGTCGCCTGGAGTTCACTTTGTGGGCCGGGTCACAGCGCGACGTCGCAGCACGCCCGCGCCGCGTGGACGGTCCGCACGAGGGGTCCGTTGGGACTCAGCTGATGGACGCTCCTGTTGCTGGCCCTCTGAGCCTCTGCTAGCATCCGGGAAAGCCTCGGAGGAGCGCCATAGCCCATAGCACACACCGGTAGTCATCGACGGCCCGGGCACAGGAGTGCCAGGGTCGTTTCTCTATGTCGGGAGGTCTCATGGAAGTCGAGATAGGGCGAGGAAAGAAGGGCCGGCGGGCGTACGGCTTCGACGACATCGCCATAGTGCCCAGTCGACGCACGCGCGACATCGACGACGTCGACATCACGTTCCACCTCGGTGAGCACGACTTCTCCCTACCGCTGCTGGCCAGCGCCATGGATGGGGTCGTCGATCCCGCCATGGCCGTGCGCATCGGCAAGCTGGGCGGCCTTGGCGTGCTCAATCTCGAGGGTGTGCAGACGCGCTACGAGGACGCCGACGCCATGCTCGACGAGATCGCCTCGTTGCCCAAAGAGAAGGCCACCCGGCGCATGCAGGAGATCTACGCTGAGCCCATCAAAGAGGAGTTGGTCGCGCGCCGCGTGCGCGAGATCAAGGAGGGCGGCGTGGTGGTGGCCGCCTCGCTCACGCCACAGCGAGTGCAGCAGTACTGCCAGACGGCGCTCGACGCCGGCCTCGACGTGCTCGTCGTGCAGGGCACGGTGGTCAGCGCCGACCACGTCTCCACCTCGTCCACCCCGCTGAACCTCAAGGAGTTCATCAACGACGTGCCGGTCCCGGTCGTGGTAGGTGGCTGCGCCTCCTACGCTACCGCTCTTCACCTCATGCGCACGGGCGCCGTCGGCGTGCTGGTGGGCGTAGGCCCGGGCCACGCGTGCACCACGCGCGGGGTGCTCGGCATCGGTGTGCCGCAAGCTACGGCCATCGCCGATGCCGCTGCGGCTCGCATCCAGCACCTTCTGGAGACAGGACGCCACTGCAACGTCATCGCCGACGGAGGCATGCGCACCGGCGGCGATGTGGCCAAGGCCATCGCCCTGGGGGCCGACGCGGTCATGGTCGGCTCACCGCTAGCATGTGCTGCGGAGGCGCCCGGGCGGGGCTACCACTGGGGTATGGCCACCTTCCATCCGGAACTGCCACGCGGCACGCGCGTCTACGCCGGCGTCAAGGGCACCATCGAGGAGATCCTGGTGGGCCCGGCGCACGAGAACGACGGTACTCTCAATCTGTTCGGCGCACTGCGTACCTCCATGGCCACGTGCGGCTACGAGAACCTCACCGCGTTCCAGAAGGCCGAGGTCATGGTGGCGCCGGCTCTCATGACCGAGGGTAAGAAGCTGCAGAAGGAGCAAGACGTTGGCATGGGGTGAGGGCGCCGTCCTCGTCATCGACTTCGGCGCCCAGTATGGGCAGCTGATCGCCCGGCGGGTGCGCGAGCTGCACGTCTACTCGCAGCTGATCGCACACGACACGCCCGTCCAGGTGCTGCGCGAGCTCAAGCCCGCCGGCATCATCCTCAGCGGCGGGCCAATGAGCGTCTACGTCGAGGATGCGCCACGAGTCGACCCCGCGCTGTTCGATCTTGGTGTGCCGGTCCTGGGCATCTGCTTCGGCCACCAGTACCTGGCTCGCGAACTCGGTGGCACCGTGGCGCGTACCGGCACCAGCGAGTTCGGCAAGACGGTCCTTCGCGTCGGTGCCCCAGGTGCTCTCCTCGAAGGTCTGCAGGCCGAGGAGCAGTGCTGGATGAGCCACCGTGACTGCGTCACCCAAGCGCCGGAGGGCTTCACGCTGCTGGCCTCGAGTGACGCGTCCCCAGTGGCCGCGATGGAACACCCGCAACGCGGCTTCTACGGTGTGCAGTTCCATCCTGAGGTGGTGCACACGCCGCGCGGCATGCAGGTTCTCTCGAACTTCCTGTTCAAGGCCTGCGGCTGTTCCCCCACGTGGACGCCCGAGAGCATCATCGAGGAGCAGGTCAGGCGCATCCGCGAGCAGGTGGGCGATGGTAAGGCCATCCTCGGCTTGTCGGGCGGGGTGGACTCGTCGGTGGCGGCCCTCTTGGTACACCGGGCCATCGGCGAGCGTCTCACATGCGTGTTCGTCGATCAGGGCATGATGCGGCTCAACGAGGCGCAGCAGGTGGTCGAGATGTTCACCGGTCACTTCCATGTGCCGCTGATAGCCGTCGATGCTAAGGACCGCTTCCTCGACAAGCTTGTCATGGTCACCGACCCCGAGCGCAAACGCAAGATCATCGGCGAGGAGTTCATCCGCTGCTTCGAGGAGGAGGCGCAGAAGATCGAAGGCGCGCGCTTCCTCGTGCAGGGCACCCTCTACAGCGACGTCATCGAGAGCGGCACGCGGCAGGCGGCGAAGATCAAGAGCCATCACAACGTGGGCGGCCTACCCGAGAAGATGGGGTTCGAGCTCGTCGAGCCGCTGCGCGAGCTGTTCAAGGACGAGGTGCGGGCGGTCGGTGAGGAGATGGGGCTGCCAGAGTACATCGTCTGGCGACAGCCGTTCCCGGGTCCGGGTCTTGGTATCCGCATCATCGGCGAGATCACGCGCGAACGGGTGGATGTGCTGCAGCGTGCCGACGCCATCCTCCTGGAGGAGATCCGAGCCGCCGGTCTGTACAGAGACCTGTGGCAGAGCTTCGCCATCCTGCCGGTCATCCGCAGCGTCGGCGTACAGGGCGACGAGCGTACGTATGGATACCCGATCGTGGTGCGGGCAGTCACCAGCCAGGATGCGATGACCGCAGACTGGGCCAAGCTGCCCTACGACGTGCTCGAGCGTATCTCCAGTCGGATCATCAACGAGGTGCCCGAGGTGAACCGCGTGGTGCTTGACATCAGCAGCAAGCCGCCCAGCACCATCGAGTGGGAGTAGCGGCACAGGGACGCAGCAGATGAGGCCGGCGTGCCTGCTCACTCCGTGAACACGAAGCCGGCCGCCATGACCTCTTCACAGGCCGCGACGGCGCCGGCATCGTAGCGGATACCGGCGCCCTCGCGTACCTCTGCTAGCGCGGCGTCCATGCCCAGGGCCGCGCGGTAGGGGCGGTGGCTGACCATGGCCTCTACCACGTCGGCCACCGCCAGTATGCGCGCCTCCAGCAGGATCTCGTCGCCTTTGAGGCCGTTCGGGTACCCGCTGCCGTCGAGCCGCTCGTGGTGCTGGGCGACGATAGCGGCGACCGGCTGCTCGAACTTGATGCCTGAGAGGATCTCGCAACCTATCTCGGGGTGACGCTGCATGAGGCCGAGCTCCATGGGGCTGAGCTTGCCAGGCCGGCTGAGGATCTCGGCCGGCACGCCGATCTTGCCAGCGTCATGTGCCTCGCCGGCAAGTCGCAGCCCCTCAAGCTGCTCGGCCGACAGCCCCATGACCTCTGCCATGGCGACGGCGAGCTGCGTGACCCGCCGCTGGTGGGCACCCGTATAGGGGTCACGTAGCTCCATGATGGCACCCATGGCCCGCACTGTGTCGTGCAGCGTCGCGCGGAGGCGCTCGGCGCTGGCGGCCAGCGCCTCCGCGGCCTCCATCCGCTCGGTGACGTCACGGGCTATCCCTTCCATGGCTACCAGCTCGCCTGAGTCGTCGAACACCGGCACGTTGCGCTGCTCTGTCCAGATGGTGCCCCCGTCCTTGCAGACCCAGCGCAGCACCAACGGTCGGTCCAGAGGAGCGCCGCCGCTGATGACATCCAGCAGCAGGTGCCGGTCGTCGGGGTGGACCAGCTTGATGCCCAGGTCGGGATCAGCGTAGTGGTCCTCAGGGGTGTAGCCGGTCATGGAGGTGGCCGCGGGGCTCACGTAGTCGAAGCCGCGATCAGGACGCAGCCGTATGCGGTAGATGATGTCCTGTGCGTTCTCTGCGAGTAGTCGGAACCGCTCCTCGCTGGCTCGCAGCGCCGCTGCAGCGGCGGCGTACTCTGCGCGCAGGCGGCGGTCCTCGAGAGCATGCTGGATGGAGTCGGCCAAGCGGCCCAAGTTGGTCTTGAGCACGTAGTCGAACGCGCCGCGGTGCAACGCGTCGACCGCGGCCTCCTCGCCGATGCTGCCCGACACTACGATGAAGGGCACGTCGAGCCCGTGCTCGCGGTAGATCTCCAGGGCGCGCAGCCCGCTGAACTGGGGCAGTGCCCAGTCGGCGAGGATCACATCTGGCGGCGGACTGAGGGCGGCGAGGTACTGAGCTTGGGTCTCGACCCGTCGCAGCGCGACGCGCATACCCGCACTTCTGAGGCGCAGCGCCATAAGCTCGGCGTCGTCGGCTCGGTCTTCCACGACGACGATGTCCAGAGGTCGTTCGACGGTCTGGCCCACGGTCTCTAAGGCCTGACTATCGCCTGCGGCCGATGTGTCAGACATCGTCACCTCCCAGGCTGAAGTACACGGTGGCGCCACGGTCGGGAGCCGCCTCGATCCACACACTGCCGCCGTGGCGGACGATGATCCGCTGCACCGTCGCCAGCCCTATGCCGGTGCCAGGGAACTCGTCTTGCGGGTGCAGCCGTTGAAAGGGCGCGAACAGCTTCTTGGCGTAAGTCATGTCGAATCCCACACCGTTGTCGCGCACGAAGAAGACCCGAGAGGTGCGTGCTGCGGCGCCATCGTCAGCGAGGTCGTCTGACTGCATCGCAGCGCCTCCAGTCACAGCGCCGGATGGCGCACCGCGGCCCTCGAAGACGCCCATCTCGACACGCGCTGGCTTGCGGTCGGCGGTGAACTTCCAAGCATTGTCGATGAGGTTCTGGAGGGCGATGCGCAGCAGGTGGGCATCGCCTTCCACCCGTAACCCGTCGGCCACGGTCGCATCGACCTCGCGGTCGGGTGTCGCACCGCGCAGATCGGTGATGATCTCGTGCGCGAGGCTGCTGAGGTCGACCTCCTGTCGGACAAGCTCGCGTCGGCTGACGCGTGACAGGTCGAGGAGATCGTCGATGAGCTCACCCATGCGCTCGGCGGCGGCGCGGATCCGCTGCAGGTAGTGGCGGCTGTCGTGGTCGATCTGGAGTGACGCGTCGCTGAGCAGCGCGTCGCTGAAGCCGTCGAGAGCACGAAGTGGGGCGCGCAGGTCGTGCGAGACGGAGTAGGAGAATGCTTCTAGCTCCGCGTTGGCAGCCTGGAGCTCAGCGGTGCGCTCGCGCACTCGACGCTCGAGATCGGTGTTCAGGGAGCGGATCTCTTCCTCGGCGCGCTGCCTCTCGGCGGCAGCAGCGCGCTCCGCTGTCTGATCGCGGAAGACCAGGACGACACCGACGGTGGCTCC
>CAYMTC010000113.1:3477-6316 GCA_964393265.1 uncultured Thermoleophilia bacterium | reverse complement strand
GATCGCCGAGCTGGTCTTCGCCGAGAGCTAGGCAGCGCCAGACTCGCGACTTGCGCACGATAGCGAACGATACTCGCCCAGCAGCGCTGCGCGCTCTAGCCGAAGGCGATCAGCCACTCGCGCGGTCCCGACCACTGCTGCTCCTCGATGCGCAGCAGGTAGGTAAAGCCCTTCGGGTTAGCCCCTGCCGAGACGCGCAGGGGCAGCAAGGGGCCGGCCGGCTGCGCTTGGTTAAGCAGCTGCGCGCAGCGCTCAAGATCGTTATCGTTGCCCGGATCGACCTGCGCTCCCTCGACCTCGAGGGCCTGAGCCTCGACGGTGTGATCGTCGTTGAGCCGCGCCGGACAGGCGGCGGCAACAGCACACCAGTGTTGCGCCTCGGGCATCGTAGTGGCCATAGGAGCTACCTCCTTCTTTGTCGCTGCTGGTCTGCTCTTACTCACCGCTCTGTTCGCCTACCCGCGCACTGCGGATCGGCAAACGGCTCGTCGCCGAGGCAAGCAGAGGCGCTGTGGGGGCGCTCCTGCTAAGCGGCCGCCGGCGAGCCCTCATGCCTCGCTGTTGGCCGGCGGCTGAGCGAGCACCTTCTCGATGGCGATCGGCCGGCTGCCGGCCGGTGCCGGTGAGTCAACGACCGTGCCCTCGCTGGCACCGAGGATGGCGCTGCCCACCGGTGAGAGGACCGAGAGAGCTCCGGCGGCAAGATCGGCATCATCGGGATAGCCGAGGCGCAGCTGCAGCTGCTGGTCGCTCTTCATGTCGCGCAGCACGACCTCGGCGTTCATCGTCACAACGCCGGCCGGCAGCTGCTCGCGGGGCAGCACTCTGGCCGTGGCCAGCTTGCCCGCCAGCTCATCGGCAGCCTGGCCCGAAGGACTGCCGAGCAGCTCCTCAAGGTCGGCCTTATCGGACTCTAGGATGAGCGGCTGGGTATCGACCATGATCGCCTCCAGTGTCGCGTGCCGGGTCTGCCTTGTTGGGAGGCATGCCGCCCGTGGCCTAGCCAGCGGGGGGCAGCCTGCGAATGGCCTCCGTGCAGTGGGCCTGCCGAGTGTCAAGGTTCAGTACCTCTGTTCCACTCTGGCTTCAGTACCTCTGTTCCACCTGTGGTATCGCAGTGCAGTGCGTTCTTCTTGCGGTGCGGGCGTCCGTTCGGCGTCGAGAAGGCTCCGTGCTCTTTGCTTCGGTCGTGCCGCGCGGGCTGTGCGCAGAGGAGCACGTCTGCCTGCCAGATCTCGACCGTGTCGCCCGTAAGGCGCACCTCGACCTGCTTGCGGCGATGAGCGGTCCCGACCCAGTAGTCGGTGCCGGCGAAGCTCACGTAGCCGCGCGCTTGGACGAGACGCTGCACCGAGGAGCCGTCCGCGGCGGCGCGTGGACGGGCCCCCGGCAGCCGTTCGCGCCTGCGGCTCGTCCGGGGCGGGTGCCGGCGGGCGAAGCTGGCCACCAGCACGCCGCGGCAGCTGACCTGCACGAGTCCGCTCGCGGTGAGCTCGACGGTAACCCTCTCGCCGGCGAGGTAGGCACCGACGCGGTACTCGAAGCCGGCCAGGCTGATCTTGCCGGTGCGGCCGACGAGGCGGGTGACCTCTTCCCCGGCCGCAGGCCGCAGTGAGTCCTCCGGCTGCGGCCGGGCGAGCTCGAAGCGCGTCCGCGGCGGCACCGTGCCGATGCTCTGGTGGGGGCGCTCTGCGTTGTAGCTCTCGACCCAGGCATCGAGCGCCTCCTGGGCCTCCGCCTGCGAGGTGAAGGTGCGCCCGCGGAGAAGCTCCTTGCGCACGGTCTCATGGAAGCGTTCGACCTTGCCGGTAGTGGTCGGTGAGTGCGGCGCGGTGAGCAGGTGGCGGATGCCGTGCTCTGAGCAGATGCGGTCGAAGAGTACGAGGCCAGGCCCGCGACCGAAGCGTCCCGTGAACACCTTGCCGTTGTCGGTGAGGATCTGCTCTGGGGCGCCGTGGCGGGCGAGCGCCTCGAGGAGGGCATCGCAGACCGGCCGCGCCGTGGCCCGGGGCGTGAGGCGCGCGCAGACACAGTAGCGCGAGTGGTCATCGATGCCGGTCACGATCTTGAGCTCGTGGCCGTCGGTGAGCCGCAATCCGCCCATGATGTCCATCTGCCACAGTTCCATAGCGCGGCTTCTCTCCCAGCGGCGGTAGTCTTCACGCTTGCGTCTGCGGCGCTGGGGGTCGATGAGGTGATGACGCACGAGGCAGCGGTAGATCGAGGAGCGGCCGGGGAGCGGCGCCGCGCCCTCCTTGGCCAGGTAGTAGGCGATCGTGCGCGCGCCCCAGATCGGGTGCGCGAGGCGCATCTCAACGATGCGCGCCTCGACCTCGGGTCGCATCTGGTGGGGACAGCTCCCCGGCCTGGTCGACTCGCTCGCGAGCCCGGCGATGCCGCTCCGTGCGTAGCGGCGCAGGGGAGCGGTGGACCGTCTGGCGCGTCACCCCGTAGCGCACGGCGACCTCGCTGACGCACGCCCCCCGCATGACCTCGAGCACTGCCTGGTGACGCTGCTCCATGACTCCCAGCTCGATGAGCACCGGTCCTGCCCTCCCTCTTGCCTCAAGTGACCCTTGCAGGTCGTCTCTTCGAGAGGGCCGGCCGTCGCTCCGGCTGCCCGGGGACTGCAACAGGGGTACCGGAGCCGGTGTCGCAGAGGAGCCGGAGTCACTGTCGCAGAGGAACCGGGACCTGTCACACAGGAGCCGGAGCCACAGTGGAAAGCATGTACCGGATCAGCACAGACGGATGCTGACACAGGGCGTCGGCGCGAATGTCGGCATCTGAGCCTTAGGACCCCACCACGAACAGCGCAGAAAAGATCGGAAGAGCGTCG
>CAYMTC010000113.1:0-3467 GCA_964393265.1 uncultured Thermoleophilia bacterium | reverse complement strand
AAGCATGTACCGGATCAGCACACCAGAAGCGCCGACCGCTGTCGTCGGCAAGGATGTCGGCATCCGAGCTGGATGTCTTGCTGAGAGCAGCGAAGAAAGCGGCGGGGTGCAGGAGAGAAGCGTGGAGGCGGCGACCGGAGTTGAACCGGTGATGGAGGTTTTGCAGACCTCTGCCTTACCACTTGGCTACGCCGCCGTGGTGGACACAAGAAGGGGCAGACGGCAGGAACACTTCACTCTGCCCTCTGCCCCGTGACGTGCATGTGGAGCGGGTGAAGGGGCTCGAACCCTCGACCTTCTGCATGGCAAGCAGACGCTCTAGCCGACTGAGCTACACCCGCAGCGAAGTGGGAGTATATCGGCCCACGCGCAGGCCCGCAATCCGCACGGCGGCGTCGACGGGCTCAGCGGCCGCGGGCGGCGTCGACGGGCTCACGGGCCGCCGGTGACGCGACAGACGCAGCGGCCGCGGGCGGCGTCGGCGGGCTCAGAGGCCGCGGGCGGCGTCGAGAGCCTGGTTCACCAGGCGGTCGGCCTCGACGTTCTGCTCGCGCGGTATGTGCCGCAGCTGCGTGTCCGGCACCTGGTGGAGCAGCTGCAAGGCGTGGGCGTGCAGCGGCTTGAGCTTGGCGTCCTTGACGCGGTACTCGCCGTTGAGCTGACGGACCACCAGCTCGCTGTCGGCTAGGACGGTGACCTCCTGGATGCCACGGTCCAGCGCCAGCTCGAGGCCGGCGATCATGGCCTGGTACTCGGCCTGGTTGTTCGTGGCGGTGCCGATGGCATCGGCGATCTCCTCGATGACCTCACCGTCGGGGTCTTCGAGGCGCACGCCGATGCCCGCCGGGCCGGGGTTGCCGCGAGCGCCGCCGTCGACGAACAGACGGTAGCGGCCTTGAGGCGCCACGCTGGCGCTCTCGATGCCTACGTCCGACACATCCAACCGTTCGCCTCCCGGATCGTCCACGCTTGGCTTGTCTTGGTCTGCAGCAGGCACCGCGTAGGACCACAGCGCACCCGGGCCAGCGAAGAAGCTCACGGAGACGCCGGCGGGGGACAGGCGCTCGGCCAAGGTGTCCGTCCACCGCTCCAGGGCCCGTCCCTCGACGGTCTCGTGCGGCAGGTCGACGATAGGCACCCCGCTCCGGAGCGCTTGCTGCGCCTCGTGGTAGTCCGCATCGCCGGTGACCAGGACGTCGGCGCGGCCGCGGACGTAATCCACCGTGGACGCACCAGACCCTGGGACCACCGCCACAGAGAGCACGCGTCGACTGGGGGCGCCGCTGAAGCGCACGCTGGGCAGGTGGAAGTGCTGCGCCACGAGAGTCGCCAGCTCCTGCAACGACATGGGCTGCGGCAGGTAGCCCAAGCGGCCAAGCCCCGTGCCACTGACCTCATCCTCTACCGGATAGACGTCGTACGCGGGCTGCTCGTAGGAATGGGCAGTGACATAGGCGTCAAGCACCGCCCGCCGCCGCGAGCGCGGCAGCACCACCTCGAGGCGTACCTCGTCGGTGCTGTTGTCGGCGCCCACGCGGCCGACTGCGGGGTGAGCGGTCTCGCGCGGCCGGAAGCTGCCGCTACCGGGGATGGCGAACGAGCAGTGCTCGTAGTCGCCGATGACGCCCGCCCCGGCCGCGAACATGGCCGCCCGTACGTCCGCCAGCTCATCTGCCGGGACGAAGCCCACGAGCTTGAGCCACTGCACCGGCGCCGGTGCGATGGACTCCACGTTCTCCAGACCGAGGATGGCGCACGCCTGATCGGCAAGGCCGGCGCGCGTCTTGTCCAGATTGGTGTGACAGGCGATCACCGTACGACCCTCCCGGGCCGCGCGCAGCACCAGCGCTGCGGCCGGTGTGTCGTCGGTGACGGCCTCCAGAGCGGTGAAGATAGGCGGGTGATGGACTAGCAGTAGATCGGCGCGGACGCGTGCCGCCTCGTCCAGAAGCTCGTCGGTGAGGTCGAGCGCCACGAGCACACTGCCGACCTGCGTGCCCCCCGAGCCGACCTGGAGACCGACGTGGTCCCAGTCTTCCGCGAGCTGGAAGGGCGCCAGCCGGTCCAGCTCGGCCATGAGCGCGCTTACCCTCATCACCCGCTCCTCCCTGCGACCGCCGTACAGTGAACGCCGCCTCCGTAGAACCCAGATGCGCCCACCTGACCCGAGTGGTGACCGCACGGTACGGGGCTCACTTGCGCTCGATTGTAGCACCGGGCGAGACGTGTACACTGTGCCCGCGACCGTGTGGTGTCGCCTCCACCGTCACACGCCATCCGTACCACAGGGACACACGATGCGGGCAACGGGTCCACACATCCAGACCTCGGTAAGCGACGGCATTGGCGAGCGCAGCCGCTCCAAGTGGTTCATCCTCGCAGCGCTCGTGCCGGGCATGTTCCTGTCACTGGCCGACGCCACCGTCATGACCATCGCCATCCCCGAGATCATCCAACGCCTCGATTCGTCCGTCACCGCCGTCTCCTGGATCCTCAACGGCTACAACCTCGTCCTCACCGTGCTGTTCATGACCATGGGCCGCCTGGCCGACCGCTTCGGCCACAAGGGCCTCTTCCTCATCGGCATCGCGGTGTTCACGGCCGCCTCATTGGGATGCGCCCTCTCGCCGTCAGTGCCGTGGATCATCGTGTTCCGCACCTTCCAGGCGATGGGCGCCGCGGCCATCATCCCGACCTCACTGACTCTCCTGCTGCACGCCTTCCCGGCGAGCCAGCAGGGGCTGGCAGCCGGCCTGTTCGGAGCCATCAGCTCACTGTCAGCTTCACTCGGGCCCACCCTGGGAGGCCTGCTCATCCGTGCCGGCCAGGACACCAGCGTCGACGGGTGGCAGCTCATCTTCTACTTCAACGTACCGGTGGGCCTTCTGGCTCTCGCCTTCGCTGCTGTAGTCGTGCCGAGACGCATCCACGAGCACCACGTGCGCATGGACTGGCCTGGTGTGGTCCTACTCAGCACCGGCCTCTTCTGCCTCACCTACGCACTCATGGAGGGCAACAATTGGGGTTGGCTGTCGGCGCCTGTCCTGGCATTGCTGGTGGCCGCCGCTCTGGCATCCGGCCTCTTCGTCTGGTGGGAGCTGCGCGCCGCCGCGCCGCTGTTCGACCTCCGGCTCTTCCGCCGTCGTCCCTTCGCCGGCGCCACCATCGCCATGACCACCGTCGACATCGCACTCATGGGCACCGCGTTCATGCTCGTCATCTACCTGGTCGCGCTGGGCGACTACACCGAGCTACGCGCTGCCCTGGCGGTGACGTTCGTGCCGGCGGCTGGCCTACTCATCGCCCCGTTCGCCGGCCGCCTCATCGACCGTCTCGGGCCGCGCTCGCTCGGCGTGCTCGGCTCAGTGGTCACCGGTCTGGGCCTGGTCGCGCTGTCGTACATGGAGCGCGACCCGGCCTTCCTTGATGTGGTCTGGCGCACGCTACTGGTGGGCGCCGGGCTCGGC
>CAYMTC010000112.1:0-6321 GCA_964393265.1 uncultured Thermoleophilia bacterium | reverse complement strand
TCGACGACCTGCTCGGGCGTCATCTCGGTGAGCGCCTTGGCGAGCGCCTGGTAGCCCTCACGGGCGATGTATTCGTCGATGGAGAGGGGGTCGATGATGCCCGAGTTGCGGAGCACGATCTTCACCTGGCGGTTGAAGAACTCGACGTCGCTCATCTCGGCGACCGTGCGGTCCGTCCCCGGCGCGTGGCTCACGAGGCGTGACACCACGCGGCCCTTGAGGAGGTGCTCCTCGACGATCTCGGCGACGTCGTCGACCTTGATCTTCTGGTAGAAGACGCCGTCGGGGTAGATGAGGGCCACCGGGCCGACAGCACAGGGGCCCAGGCAACCGGTCTCGATGACCTGCACTTCGTCGGCCAGGCCGCGCTCCTCGAGCTCCTTGCTGAACGCGGCGCTCACCGCGAGGGAACCCGAGGCTATGCAACCGCCGCCGGTGCAGACCAGAACTTGGCTTCTGACTCTGTCCATACCTGCTTCCTTCGCTTTCACTGCGTCCGCGCCCGTCAGGCCGACTTGATGAGGTAGTCCTCGACGGGTGTGCCGCCGACGATGTGCTTCTGGACGATCTCCTTGATCATCGCCGCGTCCTCGAGCAGCCCGTAGTGGTACACGCCGCCGTCCTCGAACGTGAGGGTGATCATGGGCTCCTTCTCGCAGAGGCCGGCGCAGCCGGCTTGATGGAGGCTGACGTTGTCCAGCCCGGCAGCATGCAGCTCGGCCAGGAAGGCAGCCAGGACCTCGCGGGCGCCGGCGGCGATGCCGCAGGTGCCCATGTGCACGGTCACCTGCACAGGCTTAGCGCCGGCGCGTAGGTCGACGGCCTCCTTGGCCTTCTTGGCACGTGCCAGCAGGTCAGCGGGGCTGGTTATCTTGTCGGCCATGTCAGGCGCTCCTTTCGGCCGCCGCGACATCGGGCGCGTACTGCTCGAGGATCGCATTCACGCGCCGCGGCTTGACGCGGTGGTGGACGTCGTCGTTGACCGTGATGACGGGAGCTAGACCGCAGGCTCCGAAGCAGCGGGCCACCTCGAGCGAGAACTCGCGGTCTTCGGTCGTCTCGCCCACGTCGATGCCGAGCTCCTTCTTGAGTGACTCCAGAACGGCCATGCCTCCACGCACATAGCAGGCGGTGCCTAGGCAGACGCGGATGACGTTGCGCCCCCGGGGCACGGTCGAGAAGAAGGAGTAGAAGCCCACCACACCGGCCACTTCGCTGTACGATTTCTGGAGCCCCTTGGCGATGCGCTTGAGTGCGGTCTCGGGCAGGTAGCCGAACAGTCCCTGCGCGATCTGCAGCACCGGGATGAGCGCACCTGGCTTCTCTTTGTACTCCTGGATCACCTCATCGAGCCGAGCGAGCAGCTCCTCCTCCGAGGCCTCCTCGCAGCAGCATGCGCAGGGGCGATCCTCTGGTGTCTTCGCCATCCGACTCTCCTTTGTGCGTGATTGCGCGTCGTCTGACTCGAGGTCAGCGCCTAGCGCGTCGCCTCGCGTCCTGTCGTCACATTCAGCGGGCTGGCCGCTGTGTATGCCTGTATCTGCCGCGTGTATGGGCGCCGGACCGACCTTCTGGCCGGTGGCGAAGCGTCGGGGCGGCTTGTCCTCGCCGGCGGCCGCCGGCGGCTGCGGCGCCCCGGGTGTGCCGTCGACGGCGGCAGCCAGGGCCCGGAGGGCCGCAGACGCCGCCTCCCAGTCGCTGTCCAGCAGCTCGACGCCTGCTTGGTCGTCGCGCACGGTGACGAGGAACCGGGTCTGCGTGTTGGCAGCCGCCATGACGGCCAGTGTCGTCACCAGGTCACCGACAGGCGGCCGGTCCACATGTGCGGTCCTCATGGCGATGCGCACGCGCACGCCGCCCAGATCGGGCGAGTGGTCCAAAGTGAGGCTGCCACCAGCTGCCTCGGCCTCCGCCTTGAAGAGGCTGAGGCCGAGACCGGTCTTCTTCGCGTTCTTACTCGTGAAGAACGGGTCGAGCGCCTGCTCCGGCGAGACGGCCAGGCCCCTGCCGTCGTCCTCCACGGTGAGGCAGAGAGCCTCTTCACGACGGCGCAGCTCGAAGGTGGCACGTACCGTATGGGCTCCAGCGCGGGTGGCGTTCTCCAGCAACTCCAGGAGGAACAGGGAGGTGTCATGCATCGCAGCGCACCTCCCGTTGTGGGAGCCGGGCCGCAGCCCTGCCGCTGCGGCCTGCCAGCGCGAGCGCCGTCTCGGCGAACGTCGGCTCCGCCATGGTGAGGGCCGTGCGTGCCGCCCCGATGTCGACGAGGTAGTGGCTGTCCGATGAGCTTGTCAGTGGGAGGCCGAACGCGGCGATCTCCCGGAGGAGCGGGGCGTCGTCCGCCAGAAAGCGTGAGGTCTCCACGGCATCGAGGCCCGCGTCGGTAGGGAAGAGACCGAGTTGGGTCAAGACGCCGAACGACGAGCGGTCCACATGGGCGGCCACTGCCAGGCCGCCGTGGCGGTGGATGAGGTCCACGGCCGCGGCAAGATCGAGCCGGCTAGCTGTCGCCAGAGCATGGCGCTCGTGGTCTACCAGCGTGCCATCAGCAGCCAGCACCCACTGCTCACCGAAGAACGCGGTGTACTTGTCGTCGACTTCCGGCAGGCCCTCGCAGACCTGGTCGCTTGCGGCTCGCGCCGCCGACGCAGTGGGGAAGAGCCCTACAACGTGGACCTCTTCTGTGGTGGTGATCTCCATGCCCGCGAGGACGGCCAGCCGATCACCGGCCGCCTGTGCCACCGCGGCCGCGTTGCGGGCGCAGTTGTGGTCGCAGATGGCGATCATCTGCAGGTCGCTGGCCAACGCCTCAGCGACTATCGCTGGCGGTGTCATCTCGTCACCGCCACAAGGGGACAAGGCGGTGTGGATGTGCAGGTCCGCCTGTATGGTGACCAGCTTGGGCACGCTGCTGCTCTGTCCGCCACGCTCACGCACCGCGCCCCTTCACGCCGAGTCGGTAGAGGCGGCCGACCACCTCGAAGGTGTCGGCTGCTGCCGCGTATAGGGCGATGCGCTCGTCCGCGGCACGTTGGACGACCTCCTGCTCCGGCCGCCTGCCGGAGGTGAACACGACCGCCTGCAAGCCGGCATGGCTGGCGACGGCGATGACGTTGAGGTGGACCTGCAGGGTGACCAGCACGCCGCCGTGCGGAGCATGCGCTAGGACATCACTGAGCAGGTCGGACGCATAGCCAGCCGTGATGGGGACGTCTGCGTTCGTCGTCTGGGGCGAGGTGATCTCCTCCAGACCGAGCGCTGCGACGAGTTCCTTGAGGGTCATGGTGTCTCCTCCACGTACGGGCAGCTGGAGCGGTCCGCGCGCCCTGTGACGACGTCTTCCGCGAGGGCAGCGCAGGTGGGCGCGCCGCAGACTCCGCAGTCGCGCCCAGGCAGTGAGCGCAGCACTCTGTCGAGGTCTGCTAGCTTCTGGATGGCCTGGGCCATGTCGTCGTGGAGCCGTACGCCCGGACGGGCAGCGTGGCCCCGGGCTGGGACGGTCACGCCCGCTGTGAGGCGGCCCGCAGCCCTCAGCGCGGGCTCGGCGCGCTGCCACTCGCGCTGTGCCACGAACGGGTCAGCAGGCAGCAGCGGCGATCCGAAGCAGCCTTGGTCGCAGGCGTACGGCGCTATGACCGTGACGTTGCGCAGAAGTCCGTTCTCAAGCTGTTCCAGAACGGCCTGCACGTGTGGCAGGCCGCTCACCTGCAGCACATCGGCGGCAGCAGCCGCCTCGCCCGTGTGGCCGCTCGCGCCGGCAGCAGCAGCCGTCTCGGCGGAGTGGCCGCTCGCGCTGGGGTCAGCATCTGCGCCGCCTGATCGGCGCGTGGCGGGTGGCACGCTTGACTTCTGCGCCGCGCTCGTCCGCAGCGGCGGCTCAGGCGCGAAGGCGCCGTCGAGGAGGCGCGGGAGAACGGCGCGTCGCAGCAGCTGCGGAGTGAGGACCTCGACGCTGGGTGAGGTGTCGTCCTTGTGGGCTGTCGTGTCGTCCAGCATGGAGAGCAATGCGGATCGTTGGCTGGGGCAGGAGACGGTGTAGGCGACGCGCTCGCCGTGGTGGGCGTGGGCGAGCGCCTCCCAGGGCGACGCCAGCGGCGCCACGTGGGGGAGGAGCGAGGGGAACCGCAGCTCGATGAGGTTGACGACAGCCGGGCAGACGGGCGCTATCAGCGGCAGTACTCCGTGGTCGCCGGCCGTCGAGCTGACACCGGCAGCCTCGCCCAGCGTGCACCTGTCGTCTCTACCGGCCGCGTCGGCGGCCGCCGCCGTGCCGGCGACGGCGGCCAGCAGGGCCTCCTCGTAGCCGGTGACCAGTTCCACTCCGGCGAAGCCCAGGCTGTCGAGGGCCTTGAGGACCCCTTGGGCATCGGCGTGCTCACCGAAGCCCGCGATGAACGAAGGGTGGACAGCTAGGAGCGTGCGCTCCCGCGCGGCGATGTCGCCGAGGCCGGTGAGCTCGTCGGCGATGGTGAGCGCGTTGGACGGACAGGATGCTATGCAGGCTGTGCAGTCGATACAGAGGTGCTCAAGCACGATCGGGACGCCGTCGCGGATGCGCATGGCCCCGGTGGGGCACGCGGCAAGACAACGTCGGCACTCGCGGCAGCGATCAGCCGAGGCGGAGAGCGAGATGAACGACGTGGGGCCGGTGGGCTCTGGCGTGAGGAGGATCGTGAAACTGACCTTGGTCCCCTCGCCGGGCGTCGAGGACACGCGCAGGCGGTCACTGTTGCGCTCGATGTTCGGTAGCCCCATGCCGGCGCCGAAGCCAAGGGCACGTGCCTCGGCGCCAGCCGTGGAGAAGCCCTCGCGCATGGCTTGGTCGACATCCGGGATACCCGGTCCTTCGTCGACTACAGCGACGTCCAGAGCGCGGTCGCTGAGCGTAGCCTTGAGATGCCCACGACGAGCGTGGATGACCACGTTCATCTCGGCCTCGTACGCCGCGATCATGGCGCGGCGGATCGCTTCTCCGTCGGCGCCGATCCGCTTGAGTCGCTCCTTGATGGAGCGCGCGGCAGCACCAGCTTGTGAGAAGTCGTTCCCCTGGATGTCGTAGGAGAGGAACTCCATGCTAGGTCCGGCCGCCGAGGATCTCGTAGATACGTCCACAGGTCTCGAAGACGCCGACCGGCGACGTCATGAGAAGCGTGCGGTTGACTCGTGCCAGCTCGATGATGTCTTCGTGGGGAGTCACGCCGTCGACGAAGCAGATGCCGGGCACGTCCATGAGCTCGGCCACCCGGACCAGTTGGACGCTGGCCAGGTTGCTCACCAGCAAGGTCCCCTCGGCCGCTTCGTTGAGCAGGTCGCTGACGCGGTCACCCGCGTACACGGTCTTCACGGGAGTGCCGTCGGGCCTGCCCGGGGTGATGATCTGCGCTCCGATGCGGTCCGCCAGCTCCTCAAGGGTCATGTTGGACTTCGAGAGAAGCGGTGCTATCTGCCTCATGACGGCATCGAGGCCGCTGGAAGCGGTGCTCGGCTCGCCCGAGGCGCGCTTGCGGCGACCGTTGTGGCGGTGCCGTGCGTAGAATGCGGCCGACTCGAGCGCCGACGTGATGTCCAGGTAGTCCACAAAGACGTCGTCGGGCACGCGCAGCGGGACCGGCGAGAAGCTGATGAGACTGCGCACGCCGCCGCGTACCAGATCAGCGGCTACGGCCTGCGCCATGTCGGCGGGTACGGCGATGACTCCGACCGTGATGCCGAGTTCTCGGACCACGTGCTCCATGGCATCCATGCTGTAGCAGTGCACTCCCTCGACAAGGGTGTCGATGAGAGCGGGGTCGGTGTCGAAGCAGACGGCGAAGCGGAGCATGGACGGTCGCGAGGAGAAGTGGGCCAACACCGAGCGGCCCAAGCGCCCTGCGCCGACGAGCGCGACGTCCTGTCGCTCCTCGCCGTCCAGAAAGGCGGCGATGGCGTTCAGGCACTCAGCGACCTCGTAGCCCCTGTTGGGGCTGCCTGAGTAGCCTACGGCCATGAGGTCGCGGCGCACCTGGGCGGCGCTGACGCCTGCCAACCGCGCGAGCTGGTGGGAGTAGATGTGGCCAGCGCCGGCCTCCTGAATCGGTAGTAGGAGACGGCGGTAGAGGCTCAACCTGGCGACACTCTTGCGGGAGACCACGCGATCCTCCAAGACGTGTGCAGCGCAGTGGCGGACCGTGGCGTCCATCCACACGCGCTGGGCATCCGCCATGGCTGGATGCCCGGTGAGAACGGTAACGCTGTGAATCGATTCACAATCTACCCTCAGACCGGCCGTCTGTCAAGATGCCGCCGTATGTCGGATGCGCCATGCAGAGCAGCCCGCGGATG
>CAYMTC010000111.1:0-6322 GCA_964393265.1 uncultured Thermoleophilia bacterium | reverse complement strand
GGTCCTCGCGCACGTGCACCACCACGTACAGGTCGCCCGCGGGACCGCCACGCACGCCGGCCTCGCCGCGGCCCTTGATGCGGATCTTGGCTCCATCCTTGACCCCAGCCGGGATCTTGACCGTGGAGCGGTGCGTGGTACGCACCGTCCCCGTGCCGCCACACGTGACGCACGGGTGCTCCACGATGGTGCCGCTGCCCCCGCAGCGTGGACAAGGCTGCGACAACGCGAACGGGCCCTGGTTGAGCGACGTGACGCCGCGCCCGTTGCACTCCGGACACACCTTCGGGGTAGTCCCGGGCGCGGCTCCCGTACCGTGACAGGTGGGACACGTGTCTGACTTCTCCACCGGCACACGTACAGACACACCCTTGAGCGCGTCCTCGAACGAGATGGTCACCGCGGCCTGGAGGTCGGCGCCGGCCTCGGCACGCTGCCGGCGCCGCTTGGACCCACCCGTGAAACCGCCGCCGCCGCCAAAGATCCCCGACAGGATGTCGCCCAGGTCGCCCATGTCGAACTGCTGGCCGCCGCGCTGCTGCCACTGCTGGAACATGCGGGGGTCGAAGCCCTGGCCGCCCGCGCCTTGACCTGGGCGGAATCCGCCGGGGCCGAAGGCGCCCAGTCGTAGCATCTCGTCGTACTGCTTGCGCTTGGCCGGGTCGGAGAGCGTCTCGTAGGCCTGATTGACCTCCTTGAAGTGCTCCTCCGCCGTGGCGTCACCGGGGTTGGCGTCGGGGTGGTATTTGCGCGCCAGCTTGCGAAAGGCCTTACGGATGTCGTCCTGTGAGGCCTCTCGCGGTACCTCCAGCGTCTTGTAGAAGTCTTCGTTCATCCTGCCTCACCACTGGAGACCACGACCTTGGCGGCCCGCAGCAGACGGTCGTGCAGCATGTAGCCACGCTCTGTCACAGCCACGATGTGGCCTTCTGGCACGTCGCTGGACGGTTGCGCCATCACCGCCTCGTGCACAGTGGGATCGAACACGTCGCCGGGCTGGGTGGCCACCTCCTGCAGGCCCTGCGCGCCCAACAGCGAGCAGAGCTGACCGGTGACCATCTCGACGCCCTCGACGACCTTGCCCTCTTCGTGGTGCTCAGCCGCATCGCAGGCCCGCCGCATGTTGTCGATGACCGGCAGGAGGCTCTCGACCACGTCCTCAGCGGCGCACACGCGCAGACGCTCCTCCTCGCGGCGGGTGCGCTTGCGGAAGTTGTCGAACTCGGCCTGCAGACGGCGCAGGTGGTCAAGGTAGGAGTCGCGCTCGGCCGCCGCCTCCTCGAGCTGCGACTCGAGACCGGCGACGCGATCCTCTAGCTCGTCCACGCGGGGAGTCTTAGCGGCGCCGCGGCGCGGATGCGCCTCAGCGTGCTGCTCGTGCTGGCCTGTGCGGCTCGGCTTACCGGCCTTTTCTTCGCTCCTGCCCGCGTCGGTCATCGCCATCCTCGCCTTCGGCGGGCCGCAGGCCCGCATCGTTGTCACCTACGTCGTCGTGGGTCGTCTTCCCGACCTCTCTGCTGTGGGCCTAGCCAGCTCACCCGCATCCACGACGTGCCCTGGAGGCTGACCGCTCCTGAGACGGTCACCCTGCGGGGCACGCACCCTGCCGGCAGTGCGCTGCTAGGGCGTCGCCGACAGTCCGCAGGGCGGGGTGGCCGCCCACAAGCGCGGCCACCCCGCCCTCAGGTTCACTTGCTCTCGCCCGTCTTACCCTCAAGGGTCTTCTTGGCCTGGACGGAGATCTTCTTCGGCTTCTCCTCCTCGGCCTTGGGCACGCGGACCTCAAGGATGCCATCGTCGTAGCTGGCGACGATGTCCTCAGGCTTCACGCCCTGCGGAAGCGCGAGGCTGCGCTGGAAGCTGCCGAAGCGCCGTTCCACACGGTAGTAGCGCTCCTCGTCGACCTTCTCCTCGAACTTGCGCTCACCCTTGATGGTCAGCACGTTGTCCTCGACGGAGATCTCGATGTCGTCGGGGTCCATGCCGGCCAGCTCTGCCTTGAGGACGACCGCGTCCTGGGTGTCGAAGACGTCGACCGCGGGCAGCCAGCTCTCCTGCCGCCCGCGACCCTCAGCAAGCCCGCGCCACAGGCGAGCGAACTGATCGTCCAGATTGGACATCTCGCGGAACGGGTCCCAACGGATGATAGCCATATCGGTACCTCCTCTCTGTCCCTGTGATACCTAGCCCGTACCTGGGCCTTAGTCCTCGTCTATGACTTCGTAGTCGCCTTCCTCGACGGTCTCGTCCTGCGCCTGGCCCGAGCCGTTGCCGCCGCCGGACGCGCCCTCTTGCTGCTTCTGCTGAGCCTGCTGGTAGACAGCCTCGGCAAGCTTGTGGGAGGCCTGCATGAGCGCCTCGGTCTTGGTCTTGATCGCCTCGACGTCGTCGCCGTCGATAGCGCTCTTGAGGTCTGCCTGAGCCGCCTCGATGCCCGCCTTGGTGTCTGCGTCGACCTTGTCGCCCATCTCCCGCAGGCTCTTCTCCGTGCTGTAGATGAGGTTCTCGGCGTTGTTGCGGACCTCGGCGACCTCGCGCTGCCTACGGTCCTCCTCTGCGTGGGCCTCGGCGTCCTTCACCATGCGATCGATGTCCGTCTCATCAAGGCCACTCGACGCCGTGATGGTGATCTTCTGCTCGTTGCCGGTGCCCAGGTCCTTGGCGCTCACGTGCACGATGCCGTTGGCGTCGATGTCGAACGTGACCTCGATCTGCGGTATGCCACGGGGCGCCGGCGGGATGCCGACCAGCTGGAACTTGCCCAGCGTCTTGTTGTCGTGCGCCATGGGGCGCTCGCCTTGCAGCACGTGGATCTCGACGCTGGTCTGGTTGTCGTCGGCGGTGCTGAAGATCTCACTCTTCTTGGTGGGAATGGTCGTGTTGCGCTCGATGAGCCGCGTGAACACGTTGCCCTTGGTCTCGATGCCCAGGCTCAGCGGCGTGACGTCGAGCAGCAGCACGTCCTTGACCTCGCCGGCCAGCACGCCGCCCTGGATGGCGGCACCTACCGCCACGACCTCGTCCGGGTTCACGCCCTTGTGCGGGTCCTTGCCGATGAGCTGCCTGACCTTCTCCTGCACGGCCGGTACGCGCGTCATGCCGCCGACCAGGATCACGTGGGCGATGCCCTCGGTGGTGATGCCCGCGTCCTTGAGCGCCTTCTTGACGGGCGCCACGACGCGCTCCAGGAGGTGGCTGGTGAGCTCCTCGAACTTGGCGCGCGTGAGCGTGAGATCCAGGTGCTTGGGACCGTTCTCGTCGGCCGTGATGAACGGCAGGTTGATGTTGGAGCTGGTCGTGGTGCTGAGCTCTATCTTGGCCTTCTCGGCCGCCTCGTAGAGCCGCTGCAGAGCCATCTTGTCCTTGCTGAGGTCTATGCCTTGGCTCTGCTTGAACTCATTCACCATCCAGTCGACGACCGCCTTGTCCCAGTTGTCGCCGCCCAGGTGGGTGTCGCCGTTGGTGGACTTGACCTCGAACACGCCGTCGCCGATGTCCAGGATGGACACGTCGAAGGTCCCGCCGCCAAGATCGAAGACCAGGATGGTGTGGTCGTGGTCCTTGTCGAGCCCGTAAGCCAGCGCCGCCGCGGTGGGCTCGTTGATGATGCGCTTCACGTCGAGGCCGGCGATCTTGCCGGCGTCCTTGGTAGCCTGCCGCTGAGCGTCGTTGAAGTACGCCGGTACCGTCACGACGGCCTCGGTGACCTTCTCGCCCAGGTACTCCTCGGCGTCACGCTTGAGCTTCTGCAGGATCATCGCCGAGATCTCGGGCGGCGAGTACGTCTTGCCCTGGATGTCCACAGATGCGTCGCCGTTGGCGGCCGCCACCACGTGGTAGGGCACGATCGTCATCTCCTCGGACACGTCACTGAACTTACGCCCCATGAACCGCTTGATCGAGAAGACGGTGTTCTCAGGGTTGGTGACGGCCTGGCGGCGGGCCACCGTACCCACGAGACGTTCGCCGCTCTTGGAGAACGCCACGACCGACGGCGTGGTGCGGCCTCCCTCCGAGTTGGTGATGACCGTAGGTTCTCCGCCCTCCAGGACGGCCATAGCGCTGTTGGTCGTCCCTAGGTCGATGCCGATCACCTTACCCATAGTGCTTCCTCCTTGGGGGTCATGTCACATCTCGTGCCGCCGGAGCACGCTGACGTGGCGACCCCAGACGACCATATCGCTCTTCTGATACGCCTCGGATGATAGAAGTTGAGTCACTCCGTGTCAACTTTATTACCACATCGCTGCGCAGGTAAACGGGTGGCGGTGGGGCGACCACGATTGGCTCCGTTCGGTGGTCGCCCCACCGCCCCAGCGGTATACTCGACACCCCATGAGAGTCGACCTGCACACGCACAGCTCGCCCGCGTCAGGCTGCTCGCAGATCTCGCACAGTCAGTATGTCCGGCGGTGCGTCGAGTTGGGTCTGGACGCGATAGCCCTCACCAACCACGGCTCTATCGCCGACGACCTGCCACTCGCCGAGCAGCTTGCCGCCGAGGGCATCCTGCTATTGCACGGCGTCGAGATCAGCACCGTCTTCGGCGACTTCCTCGTCTTCTCCCCCGACTTGGAGTACCTGGACACTCTGCGGCCGCTGCAGGACCCGCTGCGCGCCGACGACATCCCCGAGCACGCAGCGGTCGTCTGGGCGCACCCGGCAGCCGGTGGAGGCATCAGCGCTTCCACGTACTACCCGGGCCTCGAGCAGATCGCCGCCAAGGCCGTCCACGCCATCGAGGTCTACAACGGCAACTGGCTGCGGAGCACGTACGTGCGCCAGGCCCAGGAGATAGCGGACGTCCTCGGCCTGCCCCGTACCGGCGGCAGTGACGCGCACGTCGTCGACGCCATCGGCCGGTGCGCCACCGACATCCTGGCCGCGCCCGCCGTCGTCTCACACCCACCCCATCGCGAGACACTCCTTGGGCATCGCGAGCAGGTAGGTTCCCCCCAGGAGTCGAACAGTGACCGCGACAAGACCGTGCTGCGGTCCACCGCCGACCTCGTGTCTGCCTTACGCGAGGGTCGTGTGTCGCCGTGGTGTGCCGAGGAACCACCGCGCGAGCGCCGGCGCGGCTGGCTTCGCAGGTAGGTCCGCAGACTGCAGAGCAGCCGCCGTCCTACAGGGAGGGGGAGAGCTCATGTACGAGCTCGAGGTACAGAGCGAGCGTCGCACGCAGCTCATCGACATCACCCAGCTGCTGTCCGGCGTGCTCAGAGACGCCAGCATGCGACGCGGCTTGGCGGTGGTCTACGTACCCCACACCACCGCCGGCCTCACCATCAACGAGAACGCCGACCCGGCGGTGTGCCGCGACCTGCTCATGACACTCGAGCACCTGGCACCGGGTGACCTGCCCTTTGCGCATGCCGAGGGCAACAGCGACGCCCACGTCAAGGCCAGCCTGGTGGGCAGCAGCGTGACCGTACCGGTGGAGGCGGGCCGCCTGCAGCTAGGCACGTGGCAGGGCGTGTTCTTCGCCGAGTTCGACGGGCCACGACGGCGCCAGCTCTGGGTACAGCTGCTGCCCTCTGACTGACACGTCGGCTCTCCTCGCCGGGCCTTCGGCCAAGCGGCTATGGGAAAGAGTCAGCGGCCGAGCGTCGCGGTGAGGAAGGACAGCAGCGGGCCAGCGTCGAGCCGTGTGCCGCCGTGCTCGAGCAGCAGCCGCGGCGAGGTGTACTTCTGACCGTAGCCCCACAGAGTGCGCAGCAGATCGCCGGCCCGCGGATCGGTGAACCACCGCCGGCCATACTCGCCCTGTAGCATGGCGCGCAGGGCCGCCTCCAGAAGCCACGCACGCAGATAGCTGACGACGTAGAACCCGTCGTCGACGTCGCTGAGGTACCACTCCGCGGGGAAGTCTACGAGGGTCGTGGAGTGCAGCTGGTCGTGATACGCCTGCCCCATGCCATCCAGGCTGCCGGTCTGATCGTGCAGCTGACGCTCGTAGAGGAACTTGCCGACGTAGCGTCTGACAAAGTACAGGTCGATGACGGTGCTGAACTGTACGAATTCGGCTGAGTCGGCGTAGCCAAGGTACTCCTGGAGCCAGTACGGGTCGTGCACCAGATGGTCGAACAAGAAGGCGAAGCCCTCGGTGACGGCGTTGTCGCCCAGGTAGCGGTACTCGAACGGCAGCTCAGCCGAGACGTGGGCGTAGTGCTCGGTATGCCCCGCCTCGTGGAGCAACGCCGCGACGTCGTCTTGCCCTCCCTGGGGCATGACGCACAGGTAGATCTCGTCGGGCACGCGCACAGGAGCGCAGAAGGCCCGTGGTGACTTCTTCTCGCGCTGCTCGGTGTCGACGGTGACG
>CAYMTC010000110.1:0-6371 GCA_964393265.1 uncultured Thermoleophilia bacterium | reverse complement strand
CGAAGGTGTTGCTCTCCTCGACGTTGACCACGCCGTCCTTGCCGACCTTCTCGATAGCGTCAGCGATGACGTCGCCGACAGCACGGTCGCGCGCTGAGATGGTGGCCACACGGGCGATGTCTTCCTTGTCGCCGATCTCGCGGCTCTGCGCCTTGATGGCCTCGACAGCCTCGTCGACAGCCGCCTCGATGCCATGCTTGATGGCCATGGGGTTGGCACCTGCGGCCACGTTGCGAAGACCCTCATGGACGATGGCCTGTGCGAGGAGGGTGGCAGTCGTGGTGCCGTCTCCGGCGATGTCGTTGGTCTTGGTCGCGACCTCGCGGACAAGCTGGGCGCCCTGGTTCTCGAAGACGTCCTCCAGTTCGATCTCACGAGCGATGGTCACACCGTCGTTGGTGACCGTCGGTGAACCGAACTTCTTGTCGAGGACGACGTAGCGGCCCTTAGGGCCGAGAGTGATCTTGACGGCGTCGGCGAGGGCGTCCACGCCACGCTCAAGAGCGCGTCGAGCCTCGTCGGCGTACTTCAGTTCCTTAGCCACGCTGGTTCAGCCTCCCTTCTCAGCCGATCTTGGCGAGGATGTCACTGGCACGGACGATGAGGAGCTCTTCGCCATCGCTCTTGAACTCTGTGCCGGAGTACTTGCCGTAGATGACGATGTCGCCGACCTTGACATCGACGGGGATGCGATGCTTCCCGTCGTCGTCCCACTTGCCGTCACCGACAGCGACGACCTCGCCCTTCATCGGCTTCTCCTTGGCCGTGTCGGGGAGGACGATGCCACTAGCGGTCTTCTCTTCTTCTTCGACGGGCTTGATGACGACGCGGTCCTCAAGCGGCTGAAGCTTCATTCAGCGACCCTCCTTCTTCTGCGTGGATGCCTGCTTACGGCGCTTTCGGGCGCGCTGTCTGGCACTCGCAAGAAGAGAGTGCCAGACACCGCGCTGCAGCATGGTATGGCCGTTTCCGGCGGATGTCAAACGTGGAGCTGGCACTCTCTCCTGGTGAGTGCCGAGGAGTGCAGGCCAGCCCTCGACCACGACTCACTTCCACGAGCAGACGGCGGCAGCTCACCTCCACAAGCGCCGCGCCGGCGGACCGCCATCCGGGCGCAGACGCCGACGACACAGGGATATGCTTGCAGTATGAGGGTCCTTCTCCAGAGGGTCTCGCGCGCCAGCGTCACGGTGGACGGAGCACTGGCGGGAGCCGTGGCGCGCGGCTTCCTGGCCTTGGTCGGCGTGACCCATGGCGACACCGAGGACGACGCGCGCAAGCTGGCCGGCAAGACGGCCCGTCTGCGCGTGTTCGAAGACGAGACGGGACTCATGAACCTGTCACTGGCCGACGTGCACGGTGAGGTGCTCGCGGTGTCGCAGTTCACGCTGTACGCTGACACGCGCCGTGGCAATCGTCCCAGCTTCACTGCGGCCGCTCCGGCTGAGCACGGGGAGCGCCTCTATGACATCTTCGTGGCGGCCTTGCGGGCCGAGGGAGTACCGGTGCAGACCGGCGTCTTCGGCGCGCGCATGCGGGTGGACCTGCTCAACGACGGGCCGGTGACCGTCCTCCTCGAGAGTTGACCGCCAGCGATCGCCACACTCCCTGGAGCAGACCCGGGAGACTGGGGCGCCGATGTGCAGAGCCAGCCGCCGCTGTGCTCGCCGCCGTGGGCAGAGAGCGGAGCGCCGCGACAGGGGATCAGTCGAGGAGGTTAGGAGCTAGCTTCCAGAGGTCTATGCCGAGCTTCTCGTTCTCGCGGTAGTCGATGGGGATCTCCACGACCACCGGACCGCGTGCGCGCAGCGCCTTGGCCAGGATCCCGGGAAGCTGTCCGGCCCTCTCCACTCGATGACCTTCTACGCCAAAGGACCGCGCCAAGGCCACGAAGTCGGGGTTGTCGAACCGCGTACCCATGGTGCGACCGTAGCGTCGGTTCTGGTGCATCTCGATGAGCCCGAGGGCCTTGTCTGACCAGATCAGCACCACCAACGGGAGCTTGAGCCGTTTGGCGGTCTCAAGCTCCGCCATGCTCATCATGAAGCCGGCATCACCGCAGATGGCGACGACACGGCGGCTCTCCTTGGCGGCGAGCGCCGCGGCGATGGCAGCCGGCAGCCCAAAGCCCATCGCCGCGAAGCCGTTGCTGATGAGCGTGGTGTTGGGTTCCCTCGCCTCCCAGAAACGCGCCACCCACAGCTTGTGTGCACCGACATCGCTGACGAGGAGGTCTTCTGAACGCAACGCCTCGCGCAGGTCGTGCAGCACTCGTTGCGGTTTGACGAGCACATCGTCGTCATCGCCCACGTGGAGCACCACGTCGAAGGCACGCTGGTACGGCGGAAAGCTGAGACTGGCCAGCGGCTTGTTCCAGAGCATGCAGCCGAGCTGATTGAGAATGTGGTTGATGTTGCCCAGCAGCTCGACGTCGGGCACGTAGTGGGCGTCGATCTCTGGCGTAGCCGTGTCGATGCACAGGATCTTCAGCTTGCCGTCGGGGTTCCAGGCGGCCGGAGCCCACTCGACCAGATCGTAGCCGACACACACCATGAGGTCGGCACGACCCATGATGCCCTGTGGGTAGTTGTGCGCCCGGAGGCCCGCCGTGAACAGGAAGTGATCGTCGGCGGCGTCGATGACGCCCTTGCCCATGAAGGTGGTGATCACGTGCAGCCCCGTACGCCGACAGAAGTCCCGTAGGGCCAGGGCGGCCCCCTGGCGCACGACGCCGTTGCCAGCCAGGATGACCGGCCGCTGAGCACTCTGCAGCAGGCGCGCGGCACGCTCGATAGCGCCCTGGTCCGGCTCCATGATGGCGATAGGTGCCCGCGCTAGCGGCACACCCTCGGTGGGGCGAGCCATGATGTCTGCCGGGAGCTCCAGGTGCGTAGCTCCCGGCTTCTCCGCGACTGCCACCGAGAACGCCTTGCGCACGGCTTCGCTGATGATGCGGGAGTCATGGACGCGCGCGTTCCACTTCGTCATGGGCTCGTACATGCGCACCACATCGATGTACTGGTGCGTCTCCTTGTGCATGCCCTTGAGGTCGACCTGGCCTGTGAGAGCGACCATGGGTGCGTGATCAAGCGTCGCGTCGCCGATGCCAGTGGCGAGATTGGTGGCTCCAGGACCCAGGGTGGCGAGGCACACACCGGGCCGGCCTGTGAGCCGACCCCAGGCGTCTGCCATGAATGCCGCGCCCGACTCGTGGCGCACGGGGACGAACTCGATCTGCCCCGATGCCTCCAGCGCCTCGGAGAGGTCGAGCGTCTCCTCGCCGGGGATGCCGAAGACGTACTCGACGCCCTCGTTCTCCAGACAGCGAACGAACAGCTCAGCCGCCGTCTGAGGACGGTCGAGCTGCGGGCTTGGCTGCGCCTCGTCTGGGGCGGCCGATGCGGCGAGCAGACTCATCTGACGCACAGGGTAGCAGGGAATCGATCATATGACGACCGCTCGCCCCCGAGCCGCAGGCCGTGGTTCATGGCGCCACCGCGCGGCAGTGGCGAGCCTGGCTGACACAGGGACTCACTGTCCCTTGGCGCGACGGTCTCGGCGAGACGGGCGCGCCAGAGCAGCGGCGGCGTACGCGTCGAGATCGAGGTAGTCCGGCCAGGGCACCGCAGGGAGGTAGGCCGCCGCCAAGCCGACCATCGCCGCGTTGTCGGTGCACAGCTCAGGCGGCGGGAGCGATGACTGCAGGCCGTGGCGCTCGCAGTCGAGGAGGAGCGCCTCCCTGAGCGCGGAGTTAGCTGCGACTCCCCCCGCAACGGCCACCGAACGGATGCCCTCTGCCTGTGCACAGCGCACCGTCTTCTCGACAAGCTGGCGGACGATCGCCCCTTGGTAGCTCGCGGCGATGTCCGCACGATGGTCGGTGACCACCGCGGCGTCCTGCTCGCGCAGGTAGTACAGGAGCGCCGTCTTGAGGCCGCTGAAGCTGAAGTCGAGGCCTCGTGGAAGCGCACGCGGGAAGCGCGCGAAGCCGGCGTCGCCCGCCCGCGCGAGCTCGTCGAGCTCGCGACCGCCCGGATACGGAAGCCCCAGCAGACGCGCGCCCTTGTCGAAGGCCTCGCCGGCGGCGTCGTCGAGCGTGCGGCCCGCCACCCTGAACCGCACGCCCTCGTCGACCACCGCTAGTAAGGTGTGGCCGCCGCTCGCCACAAGGCAGACGAAGGGCTCCCGGACACGCCCCAGCGCGTGCGGTGAAGCGGCGCCCTGCGCCACGGACGGATCGCCGGCGGCGCCACCAGGAGGCGCCGCCGAAGATGACACAGCCGCGGAGTTGGCCGCGATGTGCCCCTCGAGGTGATTGACTGGCACGAGGGGCAGCCCACGATGCCAAGCTATGGTCTTGGCAGCGGCCAGACCGACAAGCAAGGCGCCGATGAGGCCGGGCCCCACCGTCACCGCGACCGCGTCGACGCCTTGCCGACCCACGCCAGAGCGCTGCAGCGCCTCGGCGATGACGTCGTTCAAGAGCTCAGTGTGGTGACGAGAGGCCACCTCGGGCACGATGCCGCCGAACTGCGCGTGGAGCTCTGTCTGCGATGCGACCACGGATGAGAGGATCTCATCGCCACGTACCACCGCAGCACTCGTGTCATCACACGACGTCTCGATACACAGCAGAGTGCCGTGAGTGCTCACGCGGTGTCGCCCTCCCAGTCCTTCCACATGATGAGGGCATCCTCGCCGTTGTCATCGTAGTAGCGCGGGCGCACCCCCGTGGAGATGAAACCGAAGCTGCGGTAGAGACCGATGGCGGGCTCGTTGGACACGCGCACCTCGAGGGTGTGACCTCGATGCGAGTGGAGCTCCGTGATGCTGAAGTAGGCCTCCATAAGACCTGAGGCGACGTGCCGCCGACGCGCTGACTCGGCGACGGCGACATTCATGAGGTGCCAGACGTCGACGAAGATATCGGCGACGAGGTAGCCCAGCAGCTCGCCGCCCGATTCACACACCAAGTCGATGGAGCTGTCGTTCCGTAGCTCTTGCGCGAACAGCGCTGCCGACCAAGGCTTGGGATAGATGCGACACTCGAGCGCATGCACCTGACCCAGGTCGGCTTCCCGCATAGCGCGGACAGTCGTGCTCACCGAGATGCCCCCCGTGCGTTCCAGCGAGCGGCGTCGGGCGGCCGTCCGTACAGAGGCACGGTGGCGCCGAGACCCTCGACGATGCCCGGGACACCGCGTTGCCACGCTCGCAACACCATGCTGGCGGTGGGCGCACGCACGCCGCGTGCCAGGTGGGCCGAGACGGGCAGCTCGTCGGGGTACAGGTGCGCGCCGTCGCCGCCGACTACGGCGCTGGGCCAGGCGGCGAGGTAGGCCTGCAACCGGCCCACCGGTACGACCTCGAGGTCCCGCACCACCGTAAGAGGCGAGCACGTCTCGGCGTCCTGGTGCGCGTCGTGCGTACGGCAACCCGCCGACGGAGCGTAACAGGCGGCGAAGACCTCCTGGCGACGTCCGTCGATGAGGGCGACGTACGCGCTCGCCTTGACCGCTGCGTCCCCCTCGGCCAGCGCCAGTCCGAGCGCCGCCAGTGAGGGCACACCGACGAGGCGCGCGCTACTGCTCTGCGCCAAGGCGCGCGCCGTGGCCACCCCGATGCGCAGACCCGTGAAGGTGCCCGGCCCTATCCCTACCAGTACCGTGCCGATAGCTGAGCGCTCGACCTGGGCCATGCCGAGCGCGTGGTGCAGGTCGGGAAGCAGCCGCCGCGTATGCGCCGGGCCGGTAGGGGCCACTACCTCAGCGAGCAGCCGGCCTTCCTCGTCGGCGACCGCGACCGAGCAGCACACAGTGGCGGTCTCGATGGCGACCACGACGTTCACGGCTGCGCCCTGGCTTCCTCGTCTTCGTAGCTGACGAGGACGAGACCCACGGCCCTGAGAGCGTCGGCAAGGGCCTGCTCCAACGCGGATGAGCCCTCCAGTCGCGCCGCTCGCGCGCGCGTCGAACGATGGGACAACGTGATCGCCAAGTCTGGCGGTGGCAGAGTCTGCGAAGCGGCCTCGGGCCACTCTATGAACGTGATGGACCGCTCAGTGAGGTAGTCATCCCAAGCAAACAGGTCGACGTCGTCACCGGGCAAGAGTCGGTACAGGTCGAGGTGGTGCAGCAACTGCGCGCCGCGACCCTGGTAGCTCTGGGCCAAAGCGAACGAAGGGCTGACCACCGGCCCCGTGACGCCGAGAGCACGGAAGACGTGTCGCACCAGCGTCGTCTTGCCGGTGCCCAGTTCCCCGGCCAGAGTCACGAGCGCCGGCGGGCGCAGCGTGCTCGCGAGTGAACGGCCCAGAAGCCGGGTCAGATCGGAAGAGCACACGTCTGAACTCCAGTCACCGCTCATTATCT
>CAYMTC010000109.1:5182-6398 GCA_964393265.1 uncultured Thermoleophilia bacterium | reverse complement strand
GGACCAGGGGTAGCTCGTGGTCGGCGAGCTGTCGCTGGAGAGCCTTGGTCTTTGTACTGATGACGACACGGGTGTCCTGAGCAGCGGAGTGGAAGGCGGCAGGCAAGAGGTATGCCAGGCTCTTGCCCATGCCGGTGCCCGCCTCGAACAGCCCCACACCACCGTCCGCCAGCGTGGCCGCGGCTGCGGCAGCCAACTCTGTCTGGGAAGGCCGCCGCGTGAAGCCGGGTAAGTGGGCAGCCAGGCCGGCGGGCTCATCGAAGGCTGCTCGCCAGTCGCTGGGGGCTGCCGCTCGTGTCTTTGGGCGCTGCCTGGCGAGAGGCTGCGCTTCTGCGTCCGCAGCCACGGGCTTAGGCTTGAGAGAGGGCGCGATCGCAGTGAGGACTTCCAGTGAGCGCCAGCCGGCCTTGTCCAGGAGGCTTCGTTCCATTGGCGGTAGCTGCGCTGCCCGCTGTGCCAGGTGACGGAGCAGCTGGCCGGTCGTGATCGCGTCCTGTAGCGCGCGGTGTCCAGGAGCAGTGAGATGGAACCGGTCAGCGAGGGCATCGAGCCCGTAGCGGTCTGCCTCCGGACAGAGGAGGAGAGCGGCGTCGAGGGTATCCAGCCAGTCGGCCGCCAGTCGCGGCAGGTTGTGGCGGGCAGCTTCGGCGGCGAGAAAGGCTCGGTCGAACTCCACGTTGTGGCCGACGATGACAGAACCGCTGACGAACTTGTGGAAAGCTGGGTAGCAGTCGGGGAAGGATGGGGCGGTCTGCAACTCTGAGACGCTGATGCCTGTGAGGCGGGCGACGTACGACGGTAGGCCTATCTGCGGGCGGACAAGAGTGGCCAGCTGGCCCACGGGCTCGAGGTGAGGAGAGAGGCGCACGGCCGCAAGTTCGATGATGCGGTCGCTGGTGGCGTCTAGGCCGGTCGTCTCACAGTCGACGACGACGAAGGTGGGCGCGGTCATTGGGCTCATGGGTGGCGGCCAGCATAGCAGACCGCGCGGACGCTCTGAGAGTGTCAGGGAAGCAGTGGCCTCACTTGTGCAGAGGCTGTGGCGGCGACCAGATCGAGAAGGTCTGACACCGGCTGGCGTTGGCGTTGCGGAAGCGTCACCGTGAGGGTGAGGTCGGTGAGACCTGCCGGGTCCGTAGCCACGATGACGTGGACCTTGCCGTGCGTCGCCGTACTACGGCCGGCCGTGCCGGCGCTGTGGCCGGCCACCGTGACC
>CAYMTC010000109.1:0-5172 GCA_964393265.1 uncultured Thermoleophilia bacterium | reverse complement strand
GGCCCGTTTAGCATCGAACATGCCGAATTCGTTCTCCACCGCCTGGAACCAGATACCATCGTTGGCCAACCAGTTCACCGCCAGCTTCTGCAGGGTATCCAGCTTGGCCTGTCTGGGCAGGGCCTTGAGCGCGGCCGGCAGGCTGTCGGCGTGGCCGCCTTGGGACAGAGAGCGCTTGAGGTCGGCCAGGGTGTGGCGCAAGCGTGCCAGCTGCCGGTCGCTCTCGCGGCTGGCGGCGAAGACGCGGGCGTTGACGAGTGCGACGGCCGCGTGGCTGGCTATGCCCTGCGCCAGACGGAGCTCCTGGCGGCTGTACCGCCGCGTGCGCTGCACGTCCGTGGCCTCCAAGTAGCCGATGGACCGCCCTTGGTAGACGAGCGGTACCATCAGTTCGCACTTGTAGCCCTCATGGCGCAGGTAGGCTGTCTCAGCCGGGTCGCCGCCAGGATCATCGACGTTGACCACCTGAGGCTTCTGCTCGTCGAGCACCCGCTGTGTCAGTGGGAAGTCCTTGAGCTTCAGCGGGCCTATCGCCGGGAAGCGTCTGCCATCACGGTCGTAGTCAGCAAGGATGCGTACCGAGCGGCCTGGGGCGTCGTACTCGAGGATGGTGCAGAAGTCGCAGTCCAGGACGCGAGTGACGTGGCGGGCTACTTCGGCGAGGAGATCACCGAGCTCCAGGCGGCTGCTGAGCGCGATGGCCGTGCTGACCATGGTCTCGAGCTCTCGCTCGCGGGCGATGCGGGCGGCTAGCTGGTCTCCTCTGCCGATGCTCTGCGCGAGCTCATCGAGATCGTCGGTGGAGATGCGTCTGTGACCGCCAGGCGTACGTTTGCAGGGCAGAAAGCCACTGGCGGTCCAGCGCCGGATGGTGACCGGAGAGACGCCGAGGCGATGGGCGGCATGTTGGACACTCACGTACATGGATATGAAGGCTATCGCAGGGTCTGCGAATATGCAACGCGTGAGTAATATCGACCAGCTCGATGGTCGATTCTTGTCTGGCGGCGATGCCGCTAGTTGGAGCGAACGTGGTCCAGGGCCGTCGCGGCCGCCGAGCAGACCAGCGAGAGCAGCTGTGTCTGTCCGTCGGCCGCGGGGCCAGGCAGAGTGGCGCTGATGACCAACTCGTCGCCGCCGCAGGGTGCCGTGGCGGTAAGGATGTCGGCCGTGTCGCTACGGAGGGAGACCGAGGTGGCGGCGCCCGGGCGCTCGGGCCAGCGTGGCGCTGCCGCACCGGCGGTCTCGCCGCGCCACGTGGCGACGCTCGAGACCGCCGCCAGCGTCTCGCAGGCCAGCGAGGCTGCCTCCTGCAGTACGGCGTGCGCGGTGGCGAGCCGCATGAGGCGCGGCAACGTGCCCGACACGCGTTCTATGGCGAAACACATCTGCGAGAGGTCTGTGGTGGAACGGCGCAGCCGAGCGAAGACCTTGGCGTTGTTGAGGGCGACCGCCGCTTGGGCAGCGAGCGCACGACACATGCGGAGTTCCTGGCGGGTGGCGCGGCGCTCGCGGTTACGGTCCTCGAGTTCAATAAGACCGACGGGCTCGTCACGGAACAGCAGCGGGAGGAGGGTGATGCTCTTGTAGCCGGCGTGCCTGAGATGGGTGAGCATGGCCGCGTCGCCGTGGCGGTCTCCGACGTTGATGGCCTCGAGTCGACGCTCTCCGATCACCGACTTGAGGATGGGGAAGCGCTTCAGCGGATATGGCTCCCACTCGGGCATGCGCCGTCCCTCGCGGTCGTACTCGGCGAGCATGTGGATGGTCTCGGTGCGACGGTCGTAGTCTGAGATGGCACAGAGGTCGTAGTCGAGGATGCGTGTCATGTGCCGAGCTATCTCAGCCAGAAGGCGGGGGATGTCCAGATGGCTCGAGAGGACCACGGAGGTCTCCATGAGCGTCTCGAGCTCTCGTTCGCGCGCCGAGCGTGCGAGTTGGGCAGGTTCGGTGCGCAGCGTGCCGAGGAGTTCCTCCACGTCCTCCTGTTTGATGCGCCGGTGACCGCCTGGCGTGCGGGTGCAGGGCAGGAGCCCGGACGCCGTCCAGCGGCGTACGGTGTGCGGGGACACGCCGAGGCGGCGCGCGGCTAGCTGGACGCTCAGGTACTGACTCACGCGCCGACGCTATGCACTCGGCTGCGCGTGGTCAAGTGGAAGGACGTGGTCGAGTGGACGTGTGTGGAGCGTGGCGGAGTTCGCGGCTGTACCTCGGCTTGGGTAGTATCGGGTAGCGCGTGTCGTTGAGCGGTGGTGGTTAGGTTGGAGCAGCGCATCCGCGGTGCAGTGCGCGACCTGCGTGGCTATCCGCGACAGTACTGGATCCTGGTAGGCGGCACGTTCGTGTACGTGGCTGCCGCCGCGCTGGGCTTTCCCTACGAGGGCATCTTCCTGCGGCGGACGCTCGGGATGTCCATGACGTGGATCGGCATCCTGTTCGGCGTTGTCCCATTGGCCGTCATGCCGCTCCAAGTCTGGGGCGGCTCCCTGACGGACCGCCTCGGCCGACGGCGCATGATCATCCTCGCCGGCCTGTCGGCGGTCGTGTGGTTCGCGGGCTTCGCTTTCGTCCGGAGCATCTGGCAGGTGGCGGTGCTCGTCGCACTGGAGAGCGCGTTCGGCTGGCCACTCTTCCAGACGGCCAGCGGTGCGATGATCGCCGACCTGCTACCTCCGGAGCAACGGGCGGAGGCCTTCAGCATCTCGCGCGTGGCTCTCAACGCCGGAGTGGTGGCGGGGCCGGCGCTGGGCGGCCTCGCACTGGGCTTCGGGCTCAGCTTCCGGCAGCTGTTCCTCATCGCCGCCGCCGGCTGCTTCGTCTTCATGGTGCTCACGATCGTAGGTGTGCGTGAGACCCGCCCAGCGGCGGCAGCCTTGGCCGACGAGCAGCAGGGCCGCGCGGGTTACGGAGTCGTTCGCGCGGACACGCGGTTCCTGGCGTTCTGCGGTGTGGCACTGCTGCCCGTGTTCTGCTTCGGCACGTTCGGCGCCATGTACTCGATCTTCATCACCGATGTGCTCGGTGTCCCATACGGTACGTGGGGGTTACTGCTGGCCCTCAACGCGTTCATGGTGGCGGTGGTGCAGTACCCGCTCATCCGCAGTCTTCGCGATGCCGACAGGCTGGTCTTGCTCTCCATGTCCAGCGCTCTCGTCGGTCTTGGCCTGGGACTGTCAGCTGTGGTCCACGCCATCTGGCCGTTGATCATCATGGTCGTGATCCTCAGCTTCGGTGAGATCTTGCTGTCGCCCATCGCGACGACGGTGGTCTCGGACATGGCTCCGGAAGCTGTCCGCGGGCGCTACATGGGTGTCTGGACGGTGGTCTGGAACGGCGGCGCCTCGCTTGGTCCGGCGCTCTCCGGCGTGGCCATGGACGTCATCGGCGGCCGGGAGACCTTCCTCGTCGTGTTGGCTGTCGGCTTGGCGGGTGCTGTGGGCTTCCTCCTACTGCGCGCCCGAGTACACAGCCTCAGCGGGCCGCCGGACCGAGCGAAGGCGGCTGTGACAGAGGCCCCCGCGAGGGTCGACTCAGAGGCTGAGCCGCCCAGCGAGGCGGGGGCTGGGTCGTCCACGGCGGCGGAAGGTGAGCCGCCCACCGAGGCGGAAGGTCGGCCGCTTACCGGGGCGCCGACGTCGTAGCCAGCCCCGCATCTGGGCTTCGCTGACGCGGAGGCGACGCAGCGGCGCGGTGTCTCCTCACGAGAGTCAACGGTCACAGCATCCGTCGCAGTGCTCTGCTAGCATGCGTCGCGCGACCTGAATGGGCGCATCCTGTCACGTGCGGGATAGGTGGGGGCTGCCGTGCAGCAGCGTGCTGAGTCAAGAGCGCTCGAACCACGGGCCAAGAACGTGCGGCTGGGACGTAGCGAGCCGCTGCTTCACTCGCTGGCGGCGGGGCTCGTCGTCTGCGATCCGTCTGGTGTGGTCCGGTTCGTCAATCCCGCTGCAGAGGCCCTCATCGGCAGGTCCGCGGCCGACCTCGTCGGGACCAGCGTGCATGAGCCGTCCGTGTGGCCGCTGGGCGTCCTGGACGGAGACGGCAGGTTGCTGGACAGGCCTCTGTTCTCGGCGGCGGTCGCAACGGCCGCCGGGGGGCAGATCGGAGAGTCACTTCTCGGCATCGTCAGTGCGCCGCACGAACCCACTCGATGGGTCACGGTACACGCGGGCGTCGAGTACGAGCCACGCTACCGTCGCCCTCGAAGCATCACGCTCGTGCTCGCGCAGACGCGTGGGGGCAACGCTGACACCCGGCAGATGTGGGCTCGTGCCGGTCGGCTGCGGGCACTGCTGGACCACGTGCCAGACAGCTTCTTCGTCCTTGATCGTGCGGGCACGGTCGTCGAGTGGTTCGGTGGCGAGGCACCGTTCCTGCCCGGTGGTCGCGGCAGCATGATCGGTAGCGCTCTCACCGACATCCTGCCGGAGGAGTGCTGCGAGGCTGCCGAGCAGGCGCTGATCGATGTGCGCAGCGGCCTCGCGTCCTGTGGCTTCGACCTGGTGTGGCACGACGCAGCCGGAGAGCGCCGCTACGGCGAGGCCACCTATCGCCTCATGTCAGACGGCATGGTGGCGGTGGTGGTACGCGACGTCAGCGATCGCTGGAGAGCCGAGGAGGAGCTCCTGCGCGTGGAGGAGCAGTTCCGGCTGCTGGCCGAGAACGCTCAGGACGTGATCTGGCGACTCAGGTGCACGCCGGTGTTGCGCGTCGAGTACATCTCTCCGTCGGTAGAGGACGTCCTTGGGTACGCGCCCGAGGAGTTCTACCGCGACGCTACGTTCGTCTTCCGGCTCGTCAGCCGAGATGAGATATCGCAGGTACGCCGCATCATCAACGGTTCCTGGGACTACTCGCAGCCGTGGGAGGCGTGCTTCACGGCGCGCGATGGCCGCCAAGTGTGGATCGAGCAGCGAGTCACCCCGGTGTGGGGTCGCGGGGGCACCGTGGACCTGATCGACGCTGTGTCACGAGACGTCACCGAGCGTCGTCAGCACATGCAGCGACTGCGCGACAGCGAGGCTCGGTTCCGTCTCCTCCTCGAGCACGTCCGCGACGTGGTGTGGCGGCTCGGGCTGCTGCCCGAGCCGCACCTGGAGTACGTGAGTCCCTCGGTGGAGCCTCTGCTGGGGTACTCGGCGCAGGAGCTGCTTGCCGATGGTGCCGCGTGCC
>CAYMTC010000108.1:0-6470 GCA_964393265.1 uncultured Thermoleophilia bacterium | reverse complement strand
CACCGTCGTCACACTGGCCAGAGTGCTCATCCAGGTCCCGGTCACGGTCGTCATGGTGGTCGTGCTCGAGCTCGGAGCCAAGGGTGTCCTCTACGGCATGGTGCTCACCTCCGTCATCATCGCGTGCTCCACCCTGCCCACGTACTGGAGCCGACTCCGCTTCCGCTGGGAGGCACCGCTGTTCCGCGAGATGTTGGCGTTCGCCGTGGCCAGTCTGTTCGCGGCTGTGGCCTTCTACGTCCTGAACTTCTCGAACCGTTACCTGGTGCGCATCTACGGCGACATCGCCCAAGTAGGCCTCTACACGTCCGCC
Source organism: uncultured Thermoleophilia bacterium (assembly GCA_964393265.1). Lineage (GTDB taxonomy): Bacteria > Actinomycetota > Thermoleophilia > UBA2241 > UBA2241 > UBA6103. The sequence goes on along the minus strand of CAYMTC010000108.1, from coordinate 6,157 downwards.
TGGATGCTGGCCCAGCCGGTGTACTTCGCTCAGTACGCCTTCCGTCTAGCGTGGCCGCAGTGGCACTACTCCTGGCTCCACGACCCACCCAAACACAAGCAGCTCGTGGCACGGGGGTACACGTACTTCCTCCTGCTGTCGTGTGCGTTGCTCACGGTGATCGCGGTCTTCCTGCCGGCACTCGTCCGCATCCTGCTCCGCGATCCCGCCTACTGGTCTGTAGGCCAGGCCGCGCTGGTGCTGAGCATCTCCACGCTCTTCTACGGCTCCTACTACCTCTTCGTGGTAGGAGCCAACGTCATGAAGAAGAACCGCCTGTTCCCGGCGCTCACGGCGGTCGCCGGTGCAGTCACCGTGGGCATGAACGTGGTGCTGCTGCCGCGCTACGGGTATGTCGCGGCAGCGTACTCGGCACTCGTGGGGTTCGCCCTCCTGGCCGTGATGATCCGTCAGCTGTCGCAGCACTACTACACGATCCCGCACGAGTGGGGCAGAGTGGCCCGCCTGGTCCTGGCGACCGCGCTGGCCATCGCGGTCGCCTACCTCATCGGGTGGGCCACAGACGAGACGGTCGGGATGCCTCTTGGTGACCTCATCGTGCGGCAGCTCGCCAAGGCACCTGCGATCCTCCTTTTCCCGGCTGTCCTGCTCCTCACCCGCTTCTTTGACGAGTCCGAGAAGGCGGCTTTCAAGAGAGCCCGGCGGCGGCTGCGGCATCTCCGGCCACGCCGCACGGCAGCCAGCGGGGCCGCGATGAGCGAGGCCACCGTCGCGGGCCCAGCAACGACCACCGATGTATCGGCGATCACGGAAGAGGCCTTGCTCGACGCCGAGGAGCAGGAGCTCGTCATCGCCGGCCGTGCCGGTATCAAGGTCACCGACGACGGCGGGGTGTCACCCACGTGAAGCATCTCCTCCTGGTCACCAACTATTTCCCTCCCATGGCTAGCGGCGGCATCGCTCGCCAGCTGCGCTTTCTCAAGTACCTCCCGGAGATGGGGTGGGAGACGACGGTGCTCTCCGCCCGTATGACTGGTCCTGTCCCAGACCCCCCCGGAGTGCGCATCGTGCGCGCGGCCGCGCCAGGTCCTCGACCGGTCATGCGGTTCGCGCGCCGAGTGGAGCGCGCCGCGCGCGCCGCGCTGCGCGGACCGCAGCGGCGCACCACCGGACACCCACGGCGTGACACCGCTCCGGTGAGCAACCGAGCGCACTCCAGCCGCGCCATCGCCATCAATCGCTGGCTGTTCGTGCCAGACCCCTACGTGGGTTGGGTAGCGCCGGCCGTCTCTCTTGGTCGTCGTCTCCTCCGTGAGGAGCGCTACGACGCCATCCTGTCCAGCTTCCCCAGCGGCAGCGCCCACCTTGTGGCGGCCTCGCTGGCCGGCAGCAGTGGCGTGCCGTGGCTGGCAGACTACCGCGACCCGTGGCCCACTCACCAGCACTACTACTACCCCACTCCGCTGCACCGTCGCGCCGCGGAGCGCCTCGAGGCATGGGCGCTCTCGCATGCGGCAGGCGCCACCGCCGTGAACACACAGATCGCGGACGACCTCCGCACGCGCTATCCCGAGCTGGCGGCCCACGTCCGCGTGCTCCCCAACGGCTTCGACCGAGCGGAGGATGTCGCCCAGGTAGACCTGGGCGACGGCTTCTGGATCGTGTACACCGGCCGCCTGTACAGACGCATGGAACAGACCGTTGCGTTCCTCCGGGCACTGGCGGGACAACCAAGCGACGTCAAGGCCCTCTTCCTGGGCATCGAAGACCCGGTGGTGCGCCAGCAGGCGCGGTCGGCCGGCTGCCACGACCGGGTCGTCCTCCAGCCCTTCGCACAGCGAGCGCAGGCGCTCGGCACCCAGCGAGCGGCGGACGCACTGCTCCTCATCACTGGATTGGCACCCGAGTCCCTCTCCAGCAAGGTGTTCGAGTACCTCGCCAGCGGACGGCCGGTCTTCGCCGTGACTCCCATGAGCTCTGCGGCAGCGCGTTTGCTCGGCGAGGCCGGCGGCGGCCGCGTGGTCACTCCGGACAGCGACATGACAGCCGCGCTCGGCGACTTCATCGCCGACGTGCGCGCCGGCCGTGTCGCGCCCGCCGACCCTGCTGTGCTCGCCCGCTATGACGGCCGAGAGCTCACACGGCAGCTCGGCGGCTTCCTCGACGAGATCGCCGCCGACAGGCTCCGCCCATGACCCGCACCTCGTCACAGCAGCGCCGCTCGGTGTCTCTGTCTGCCGCGACCATCTCCCTGGAAACGGCGGTTCGGGCCGCGGCCGAGATCGACCACAGAGCGGCAGAGATCGCTCTTACAGCCGCGTTCGCAGCGTCTCTCGCGCTGATGACGCTCGTCGAGGGACTCGTGCCGCGCCTCCTCGCGGCCAGCATGATCGTGCTGGTCGCCGCCCTGGCAGCCTACCGCCACGAGCTGGCGCGGCTGAGGATCACAGCCGTGGTCCGCGGCTTCGCCATCCTCATACCGGCCCTGGCTATCCTGGGGCCATCGCTGGGCGTTCCGGGCGCCGCGTCGTTCTTCGCCTTCCGTCTGGCGCTCTTCGCACTGGTTCTGCTGGCCCTACTGCGCGCGCTCATGGCGCCGCTGTCCCTTCCTGTGGGCCCACTCGGCCTCTGGTCCTTCCTGGCACTCTGGTACAGCTGGGTCGTCGTCACGGCTATATGGGCGCCGGACAAGTCCGTCGCCCTCCGCTACATGGGCGTGCTTCTCACCATGCTGCTTCTGGCCGCATGCACGGCGGCATGTGGCAGCCGCGCCTTCCTGCTACGGCGGCTCCTCGCAAGCCTCGGCGTGGTGCTCGCTCTCACGCTGATCGTGGGCCTGCTGGAGGTAGCCACCGGCTGGCACCTGCCTATCGCCGCAGCCGCCAGCCTCGACACATCGGGTGTGTCTGCATCCGCGTGGTTCGTGAACTCGAACAACCTCGCCACGTACCTCGCCATCTGCTGGCCGTTCGTGCTCATGGGCGCCCTCGTCGCCAGAGGAAGGCTCTGGCGAGCCGCCGCGCTCGTGGGTCTACTGGCCTCGGCCTCATTGGTACTCGTGAGCGGCTCCCGGACCAGCCTGCTGTCCATCTCGGCATCCACGGTGATCTGTGCTCTTGCTCTCCGCCGGGTCCGTCGCGACCGCACTACGCGCGGTCTGTGGATCGTCAGCGTGATCTTGGTCACCCTTCTCGGAGTCCTGCTGGTGGCCAACGTCTCCAGCACCGAGCTCCTCCGGCAGTTCAGGCTCGTCGGAGTAGCCGAGGACATCCAGACCGGTACGGGGTCGGGCGGCGCGCGCTTCGACGTCGCGCGCGCCGGCGCGGACGCTCTGTCGCGCTACTACTTCCTGGGCGTGGGGCCCGGCAACGCCGAGGTCACAGTGCAGCAGGCGAACGACTACGACCTCGAGGTCGAGAACCTCCACAGCTGGTGGTTCGAGGTGTTGGTCGACTCAGGCGTGCCAGGGCTCATCCTCTTCGTCACGGCCTACTTGGGGCTCGTCCTTACCTGTTGGCGCGCTGCGTCAGGAGCGCGATCCAGGCTCACGCGGGCTACCGCGCTCGCGGTGGTCGCGGGGTTGTCAGGCTTCGTGGTCGGCGCGTTCGGCCCAAGCACGGCCGCCGGCTTCGCGCCCATGTGGATCCTCCTAGGGCTGGGGCTCGCGGTCGCGTTACGAGCCAACCGCGAGCCAGATGACGGTGCGCGGCGGGCCCCTTCCCGGCCAGGAAGCATGCATCCTCTGCGTCCCTACCGTGAGCACTGACGTGCGCGTCCTAGTGCTCTCGCACCTGTACCCGGCGCCGGGGCGCACGGGCGGCATGTTCGTGCACGAGCAAGCCAAGGCGCTGCGCGACCTCGGAGTTGATCTCCAAGTCGTGTCTCCCACCCCCTTCAGTCTTGGTCTCGGCAGACTCCACCCGCGCCTCAGAGCCCGTGCCTCCACGCCACGGGGTGCCGTGCGCGATGGAATCGTCATCCAGTACCCGCGTGTCATCTCACTGCCCCGACGCCTCCTGTCCGCACACTCCGGCGAGATCTTCGCCGTCACACTGCGCCGCCTGCTCCCTGGACTCCGCGCCGACAGCATCCAGCTTGTCCACGCGCATCAGGCCATGCCCGACGGCGCCGCTGGACTCCTGCTGGCCCGTGAGCTGGGCGTGCCGTTGGTGCTCACGGTGCACGGCGTCGACGTGCACGACCACTTGGTGTCGTCCGACGCGGTCGCGGAGCGCACTCGCCAGGTCCTGCGCTCCGCGACCAGAGTCGTCGCGGTATCCAGCCGTGTCGCCGAGCAACTCTCGGACGTCGTGCCCGCGGATCGGCTCAGCGTCAACCTCAACGGTGTCCGCGCGCCGCTCGCGGCAGCACGGCCAGAGCGTACTGACGCCGCGCGGCCGGTGCTCCTCAGCGTCGCTCGCCTCATCCCGTCCAAGGGCCACGACGACGTCCTCAAGGCATTGCCGGCCGTACGTGCGGCAGGATTCGACCCCGTCTGGCTCGTCGTAGGAGACGGCCCGTACCGTGGCGCCCTCGAGACAGCGGTCGCAGCCTCTGGTCTAGGAGACTGCGTGAAGATGATGCGGCACTTGCCGCACAGCGACGTGCTCGACCTCATGGGTCAAGCCGACGTCTTCGTGCTGCCCAGCGCTGAGGAGGGTTTTGGGCTGGTGTACGCGGAGGCGATGGCCCAGAGCACCGTGGCCATCGCCTGCGCCGGCGAAGGGCCTGCTGACTTCATCGTCGATGGAGAGTCGGGCTTCCTCGTGCCTCCGCACGACCCCGCTGCTCTCGCGCAGGCCATCATCACCTGTCTCAAAGGACCCGACCTTCGCAGGCGCATCGGGCTCGCGGGCCGAGAGGCGGTGTCCGAGCTCACCTGGCCGGCCAACGCGCGCCGGCAGCTCGAGGTCTACGAAGCCGCCCTGGCCGACGACGCACAGGGCGGCCGCGCCGCACCGCGAAAGCTAGCAGCACCTCCTTCCTCGTCCGTCCATTGAGAGGCTCCGCGTGAACTACCGCTCTTTCATCCGCCAAGCGCGCGACCGGCACCCGGCGGTCGTCCTCCAGTCCTCGTTTGCCAACGCCCTCGGCATCATCCGCGCTCTGGGCCGTGAGTCCATACCCGTACTGGCGCTGGACCCGGACCCACGCGCCCTGGGACCCCGCTCTCGCTTCGCTTGCGGGCTCGTATGTCCCGATCCCAAGCTCGACGAGGAGGCTTTCATCGCCTTTCTGGAGGATCTCGGGGGTCGGCTTCCGTTGCCCGGTGTCCTGTTTCCTACCCACGACGAGTACATCTGGCCCGTCTCGCGACACGCAGACCGTCTGTCCCGCGGTCTCTTGATCCCCTTCTCTGAGTGGCCGACCATGCGTCGTCTCTACGATAAGGAGGAGCAACTGCGGGCAGCCTGGGCGGCCGGCATCGACACACCCGTGACAGCCTTCGTCCGGTCCAGCGCCGACCTTCCCGACGCTGTCGCCCGAGTCCCGTTCCCGGCGGTCTTCAAACCGGTGCAGTCGCTGGCGTTCAAGGTGCGCTTCCAACGGCCCGTGCTCGAGATCGCCCGTCCTGAAGACGTGGCCTCGACGTATGCCCGTGTGGACGACTGCGGAGTCCTCATGCTCCAAGAGGTCATCCCCGGCCCCGACACGGAGCTCTACACAGTAGGGTCTACCGTGGATGCTGCCTCGCGCCCGCTGGCGGTCTTCACCGGTCGCAAGCTACGGCAGCATCCCCGCACGTTCGGCACAGCACGCTTTGCCGAGAGCCTCTGGATACCTGAGCTCGCGGACGCGGGCCTCAAGCTGCTCGCAGAGCTCGACTACCACGGCGTCTCACAGGTGGAGTTCAAGCGCGATCCGCGCGACGGCCGCTACAAGCTCATGGAGATCAACGCTCGACACTGGCTGTGGCACAGTCTGGCGGCCGCCTGTGGAGTGAATCTCACGCTGGCGTCCTACGCCGATGCGATCGGCAAGCCCTTCATCGCGCCGCGCCAGGTCGACGGCCGCAAATGGATGCTACTTTGGAAGGAGCTGTTCGACAGCGTGCGCGAGATACGTCACGGCGAGCAGCAGCTCCGGCCATGGCTGCGGTCGCTCGGCAACATCCGTGCCGACGGAGTGATCGCTCTTGACGACCCCATGCCGGGCG
>CAYMTC010000107.1:3903-6492 GCA_964393265.1 uncultured Thermoleophilia bacterium | reverse complement strand
GGGGGGGGGGGGGGGGGGCTAAAAACCCCCCCCCCCCCCCGCTCCTCGACACCATGGACGGCGAGCGCTCACGTTCCCTGGAAGCTGGCGCTCACGCCCGCAGTGGCAGTGGCCCAGCGCTGGCGCGCTGTGCTCAAGCGCTTGCCTGGGCCGTCTCCTCCGGACCCATGAGGTCCTCCTCCTCACTGAAGTCCATCTCCGGCGGTGCGGCCTTGAGCCCCTTGGTGAGGTACAGCAGGTAGGCGATGCCGATGACCACCCACGAGCCGCCCAAGGTGAGCGCCTTCCAGTCCAGGTTGGACATGAGCCAGATGCACACACCTAGGCCGATGAGCGGCGCCAGGACCCAACTGAAGGGATTCAGCTGTCGCGTACCGCGGTTGCGGAAGTAGAAGACGATCACTGAGATGTTCACGAACGTGAAGCCCGTGAACGCCCCGAAGTTGATGAAGGACGTGGCGTTGGCCACGGTCGAGAACAGGGCGAGGAAGCCCACCGCGCCCATGAGCATGAGGTTCAGTGCCGGGGTGTGGAAGCGTGGGGTGAGGTAGGCGAAGAACGGTTTGGGGAGCACGCGGTCACGTCCCATGGCGAACAGGAGTCGGGCGCCGGCCGCCTGGATCGGCACGCCGGCGGTGAACTGAGCCAAGATCACGGTGGCGAGGAAGAGCGAGCCGAACACCTCGCCGCCCACCTGTACGGCCATGTCCTGCGGGGCGGTCTCGGCGTCCTCGAAGATGCCGCCGGGGTGCACCAGCTGCATCACGTACGAGACGATCACGAACGTGACAGCGGCCAGGATGGCGGTGAGCACGATGGCCCGTGGGATGGTCTTCCGTGGTTCCACGGCCTCTTCGGCGAAGGTGCTCACCGCGTCGAAACCGATGAAGCAGTACGCGGTCAACGCGGCACCGCCCGAGACTGCTGCGAAGGTGGTCTCGGAGTTGTAGAACGGCGCCGCGAAGTCGATGCCTGTGTCGACGCCGGCCAGGTACTTGATCCCCAGGATGAGGAACGCGACCAGGATGGCCATCTGGAAGGCGATCAGGCCCAAGTTGACGCGGGTGGTGAGCTTGATGCCCAGCACGTTCAGGGCGGTAGTAAGGACGATGAAGGCGAGGAGGAACACCCAGGTGGGGACACTGGGGAACTGGGCGGACAAGTAGGCCGCGCCGATGAGCCACACCACCATGGGCAGGAAGAAGTAGTCGAGGAGCAGGGTCCAACCCACGAGGAAGCCGATCCGTGCGTCGATCGACTTCCGCGAGTAGGTGTACGCGGATCCCGCCATCGGATACTCGCGTGCCATCTTCCCGTAGCTGAAGGCAGTGAAGATCATGGCCACGGCACCGAAGATGAAGGACGACGGCAAGGTGCCGTTGGAGGCTTCTGAGAAGACGCCGAATGTCGTGAGGACTATGAACGGTGTGATGTAGGCGATGCCGAAGAGGACGATAGGCCACAGGGTGACCGTCCTCTCCAGTCTTCCTTCCTGTACTGCCATTGATGGACCTCCTCCGTCATCTCTGTGGTCGGCTAGGGACCCGCGGCTCCCAGGACGACGGGTCGATGCGGCCAGCGTAGGCGGGCAGCTCGATCGGCGGGTCGCTAGCGAGGAACTGGGACCAGGGCCTGTCGAGAGCACAGGTGCCCCACGTCCGCACGCGGGTCACGTCATCGAGGTCTATGCAGTCGGTCAGCATGGTGGGCGTCTCCCCGTCGCTCTCCATGCGGACGTGGCCCTCGGGGTCGATGACCGCGCTACGGCCGGTGCCGCCCGGCCAGCCGGCGTTCACCGTTATAACGAACGCCTGATTGACGATGGCGTGGGAACGCACCAAGACGCGCTCTTGCGCTCGGTCGGAGGTGCTTGTGAAGGCGACGTTCAAGAGCACCTCAGCTCCCAGCCAGGCCAGGTTGCGGAACAGCTCCGGGTACCACACGTCGTAGCAGATCGACAGTCCGAACCGCCCCAGGTCCGGTACGTCGAAGACGACGCACTCTCGGCCTGGAGTCCACGGCTCGAAGGGGCGCCAGGGGAACATCTTGTGGTACTTGGCGACCACCTCACCCTGGGGTGAGAGGACGATGGCCGTGTTCCAAAGCTCTCCGTTCGGCCCACGCTCGATCACTGTGCCTGGCAGCAGCCAGCGCTCCACCGAACGAGCCAGATCGGCGAGAGCTTGGACGCGGGGACCGTCCAGCGGCTCGGCGATCTCGTTGTACTGGGCCGTGCGTGCCTCCGGTGTCGCGCCGTCGACGCCGCAGACGTGGTACTCGGGATAGATGATCATCTGTGTGTTCGGGAAATCGGCGACCAAGCCGCGTACCTCGTCCGCAAGCTCCGGTACCGCGGTCGCCGCTGGTCGCGTCGGCGCTTGCACCAGCGCCAACCGCAAGTGTCTGGCCACTTGGCACCACCCCCTTCGGCCTTGACGGCCGCTCCCGGCGCACCGGCGGCGCGCCGATGATCGTGGGCGCGCGGTGCGCGCACCCTCCACCCAAGACATGTCGATTATCTGGTCACAATGAGCAGTAAGCTGTCAAGAGTGTTCGTGTTGAACACTTATCGTCTGTTGCTGGTAGCAT
>CAYMTC010000107.1:0-3893 GCA_964393265.1 uncultured Thermoleophilia bacterium | reverse complement strand
CCGTCGACTGTCGGGTAGTCGGGAGGTGTGCTCGCCAGTGGAACCCCAGACCGCTCTGCACGCCTTGCCGCTGGCTGGGCTCCGTCGTCTCACCGCGTTCGACACCGTGCGGGTGCGCATCGGCCTCGCCGTGGACCTGGGTCTGCTCAAGCCCGGCGAGCGGCTGCCGTCGAACGCGCAGATCGCAGCCGCGCTCGACGTAGGCGAGATGACGGTGCGACGTGCGCTGGTCTCCCTCTGCCAGGACGGCGTCCTGGAGCGTAGGCGCGGGCGCGAGGGCGGCACGCTGGTGGCCGCCGACCCCGCGCACGGCGTCGTCCGCGAGATCCAGGCCTACGAGTCAGCGGTGGACGTCGTCACTCGCCTCATCGACCAGCGCCTCCTCCTCGAGTGCGGCATCGCGCACCTTGCTGCTGTACGCGCCGATGCCGCCGCACTCTGCGATCTGGCCGAGCTGGTGGATGATCTCGACTCCAGTGACAGCTGGGCGCACTTCCACCGCACCGATGAGCGCTTTCACCTGCGGTTGGCGGAGGCCACTGGAGTGCGCTCCGCAAGTCGGGAGCTGGAACACGTTCTGCGAGCTCTCTACCGGTACTACCTTCCGTATCCCATGGAGTATCTGCGCCAGTCGAACACGGAGCATCGGCAGCTGCTCGAGGCATTGCGCGGGAACGATGCGCTGGCGGCGGTGAAAGCCATCCACGATCACGTGAATGTCCTGCACAGTACCATGTTCGTGGGTCTGCTGGCAGCCAGTGGTCGACGCGACGGCTCTTCGGGAGCCGGCCGGGGAGATGGGTGAACACGCCTCCGCCTACTGAGCCGGCGGGCCTTGCTGGGCTCATGGACGAGCTGGCCGCACAAGGTGTCCAGTTCGTCTGCGGCTCGGTCGTCGACGGGGGAGGCATCCACCGCGTCAAGTGCGTGCCGCTGCGCAGGCTGGCGGATGTGGTGCGTGTGGGCATCGGCGTGCCCCGCTCGTGGTCGATGTCCATGTCGAACGACCACTTCGCCGCGCCCGAGGGTCTGGGCGGGCCCTGCGGTGACCTGCGTCTCAAGCCGGATCTGGCGGCGCTGACGCAGCTCGTGGCCAGTCCGTTCTGGGCGTGGGCTCCGCTCGACCAGTTCACGGAAGACGGCGAGGTGTTCGAGCTGTGTCAGCGCAGCTTCCTCAAGCGGATGGTGCGCCGGCTGCGCGTGTCGGGCTACGAGCTGCGCATGTCCTACGAGCTCGAGTGGTTCGCGATGCGGGCCAGCGACGGGCCTGGCTCGGCGTTCGTGCCGGCACACGATGGCCCTGGCTTCAGCTCTGCGGCGTGGGCAGCCACCCACGAAGTGGCGCAGGATCTGCTGGCGACCCTTGAGCGCCAGGGTATGGATGTAGAACTCTTCCACCCGGAGTACGCACCAGGCCAGCTCGAGGTCTCGTTCGCTCCCCTGGATCCCGTCGGCGCGGCAGACCGCAGTGTCCTCTTTCGGCATACGGTGCACACCGTGAGCGCTCGCCACGGGCAGCGGGCTTCGTTTGCGCCCGTCCGTGTGCCCGGTGGCATCGCGAGCGGGTGCCACCTGCACTTCAGTCTGTGGGACACCGACGGCCGCAACCTGTTCACAGGTGGAGATGGACCACTTGGCCTCACGCGCCAGGGGGAGGCGTTCCTGGCTGGGGTGTTGGAACACATCGGTGAATTGACGGCACTCGGCTGCCCTACAGTGCCCAGCTACGAGCGTCTGCGCCCTCAGCGCTGGGCGTGCGCGTACCGGGTGTGGGGGCACGAGAACCGGGAGGCCGCTCTGCGAGTCATCCGCGGTATGGCGGGCGAGCGCGAGCGCCGTGCTAACACGGAACTGCGTGTCATCGACGGCGCGGCGCACCCGTATCTCGTGCCTGGGGCGCTTATCGCGCTTGGCTTGGAGGGGATACGTGAGGGCGCCACTCTGCCGGCACCCGTCGACGGTGATCCCCACTTGCTCACCGAGGAGGAGCGCCGTCGCCGTGGTGTCCGTCGTCTCCCTCTGAGCCTATCGGAGGCCACCGCCGAGTTCGCCGCCTCGTCTGTCCTCCGTGCCGCGCTCGGAGACCAGTTGCACGGGGCCGTCGTGGAGGTTCGGCAAGCCGAGGCGGCTGCGGACGAGGGCCGACCGCTTGAGGATCTCATCGCCGAGCATCTGTGGCGGTTCTGAGGACCCGAGCGGCGCATGTGTCAGAGGCGTTGTGTACTGCCTTCTAAGTCGGTACACTTCACCTCTCTCCGTCGCACACGGGAGCGTTTGGGAAGGCATGGTACCGGTCAGTCACACACAGAGGCGCTACCTTCGCCCGTGGTGATGGCTGGGCAGGGTGAGCTGCCAAGAGCGCAGCGCCCGGTCCAGCCGGCCTCCGTCTGCCGTATGCCCGCGTGTCCGTGCGCGCGTCCCTGTGTTTCTGCATGTCCGTCTACGTCTGCACGTCTCTCTGCGTACGCTCCTCTCTCTGTCTCGGTCCGATGTCCCATGCTCGGTCTGAGCCGGGCGCTGCGCAGGGCTCGTCTGCTGCCACGGTCCACGGCCGCCCGATCGTCGTGGCTCTGGCCGCGCGGCGGCGGCCTGCAGCCTGCCTGAGCAGCCACCGCGCGGCCACCCGAAGCCCCGTCCTCACATCCGGCCCACTGATGCTGGATCAGGATCGGGTACTCCCGTCACAGTCGAGCCGTCGTCTCCTCGCTCGGGCTCCGGAGGCGACGTAGAGCGGAAGGAAGAGACCATGTTGAAGCGCTTCTTGCTCACCCCCGGACCCACGCCGGTGCCGCCGGAGGTGCTGGCCGCCCTCGGCGAGCCGGTGGTGCACCATCGCGCGCCGCGCTTCACAGAGATCCTCGGCGAGGTCGTGGAGGGGATGAAGTACGTCTATCAGACGCGAAACGACGTCCTGGTCTTCGCGTCGTCGGGAACTGGGGCTATGGAGAGCGCGGTGGTCAACCTCATAGCCCCCGGTGAGAAGGTCGTCGTGGCCAGCGTGGGGAATTTCGGGGAACGCTGGCTCAAGCTCACTCGGGCCTGGGGAGCGCAGGTCGTGGCGCTGGAGTATGAGTGGGGGGAGAAGTGCGATGCCGCCCACATCGCTCAAGCGCTGCGCGACCATCCGGACGCGGTGGCGGTGTTCGTCCAATCCAGCGAGACGAGCACCGGTGTCGTGAACGACATCAAGTCCATCGGCCAGGTGGTGGCGGCCACGCCGGCGGTGCTCGTCGTGGATGCGATCAGTGGGCTGGGAGCCACCGACCTGCGCACGGACGACTGGCACGTCGACGTCTGTGTCGCAGGGTCACAGAAGGCGCTGATGGTGCCACCCGGCCTTGCGTACGTCGCCGTGAGTGAGAAAGCGTGGGCTAAGGCAGAGGCCACACAGAACCCACGTTTCTACTTCGACTGGGCGGCGGCGCGGGCGAAGGTGCGCAGCGAGCCCGCTCAGACGCCCTACACGCCGGCGGTGAACCTCATGGTGGCGCAGAACGCGGCCATCCGGCTCATCCGCGAGGAGGGCTTGCACAACGTGTTCGAGCGCCATCGGGCCTTGGCCGCCGCCTGCAAGGCCGGAGCGCGCGCTCAGGGCCTGCAGCTGTTGGGGTCCGACGATGGTGAAGCCAACTCGGTGACGGCCATCAGGGTGCCGGACGGCATCGATGGAGGGGACATCACCAGGCTGGCTCGCGACAAGTACGGGGTGTGGCTGGCCGGCGGCCAAGGCCGTCTCAAGGGGAAGATCTTCCGCTTTGGCCACTGCGGCTACTTCGGCGCCAGTGACATCGTGGTGGGCCTGGCGGTCATGGAGATGGTCCTGACCGAGCTTGGCTACCCGGTGCGCTGGGGCGCGTCCGCGGCGGCGGCCGAGCAGGTCTTCATGCGGAGCA
>CAYMTC010000106.1:0-6537 GCA_964393265.1 uncultured Thermoleophilia bacterium | reverse complement strand
GATAATGAGCGGTGACTGGAGTTCAGACGTGTGCTCTTCCGATCTGGAGGAACACGCCGAGTTGGCCGAGGCGCTGTCGGCGCACGGCCCGCTCGGCGAGTTCGACGACCCTGGGGTGGCGGCCGGCCGGCCGGCCGCCGACAGCGATGCTGCCTCGGCGGCCAAGCGCGAGCTGCGGTACGATCCTTGGGTACGTCACGAACTGGGGGACCTCCTCTTCGCGGTGGTGAACGTGGCGCGTAAGGCCGGGGTGGACCCGGAGCTCGCGCTCCGCGAGGCGGCGCAGCGGTTCGAGCAGCGTGTCAGAGCGGCCGCGGCGCTTGCCGACGCAGAAGGACACGATTGGACTGCGCTAGGATTGGACGAGCAGGAGCGCTACTACCAGCGCGCCAAGGCGTCCATCGGCTGAGCATCGCAAGCGCCGCCAGCGGCGGCCCGTATCTGGAGGGATCCATCATGACGATGATCATCGACGTCGTCGGAAGACAGATCCTCGACTCGCGCGGCAATCCCACCGTCGAGGTGGAGGTGGCGCTCGAGTCCGGGGCCGTCGGGCGCGCCGCCGTGCCGTCGGGCGCGTCTACCGGCGAGTATGAGGCGGTCGAGCTGCGCGATGTCGAGAGCGCCGAGTACGGCGGCAAGTCGGTCCTCACCGCGGTAGACAACGTGAACACGCTCATCGCCGAGGAGATCGTGGGGCTCGACGCGACCGACCAACGGCTGGTGGACGAGGTGCTCTGCGAGCTTGACGGCACACCCACCAAGGAGAAGCTGGGCGCCAACGCTATCCTGGGCGCCTCGCTGGCCACGGCCTACGCTGCGGCGAGCGCCCTCGACCTGCCGCTCTACCAGTACGTAGGGGGCTGCAACGCGCACCGCCTTCCTGTGCCCATGATGAACATCATGAACGGAGGAAAGCACGCTGACAACAACGTCGACCTGCAGGAGTTCATGATCACGCCGGTCGGCGCGGAGACCTTCTCGGAGGCGTTGCGCACGTGCGCCGAGATCTACCATGCGCTCAAGGACGTCCTCAAGCGTCGCGGCCTCTCCACCGCCGTGGGCGACGAGGGCGGCTTCGCCCCCGATCTGGCCAGCAACGAAGAGGCCATCCAGGTGATCATGCAGGCCGTGGATGCGGCGGGCTACGAGGCCGGCGACGCCGGCGTCTGCATCGCCCTTGACCCGGCGGCCTCAAGTTTCTACGAGGACGGCGCCTACCAGCTCAAGAGTGAGGGTCGCGCCCTGACTTCCGCCGAGATGGTCGATTACTACGCCGCACTCTGCGACAAGTACCCCATCATCTCCATCGAGGATGGGCTGGCCGAGGACGACTGGGACGGCTTCAAGCTCATGACTCAGCGGCTTGGCCAGCGTGTGCAGATCGTGGGCGACGACCTGTTCGTGACCAACACCCAGCGACTGGCGCGTGGCATCCAGATGGGATGTGCCAACAGCATCCTCATCAAGCTCAATCAGATCGGCACGCTCAGCGAGACGCTCGACGCCATCGAGATGGCCAAGTGCGCCCGCTGGACGGCCGTGTGCTCGCACCGCTCAGGAGAGACGGAAGATGTGACCTTGGCGGACCTCGCGGTGGCCACCAACGCCAGTCAGATCAAGAGTGGTGCGCCGGCTCGTACCGATCGGGTAGCCAAGTACAACCAGCTGCTCCGCATCGAGGAGATGCTGGGGGACACGGCACGCTATCCGGGTCTTGACGCGTTCTTCAATCTACGGCGGTAGAAAGACCGCATGCTACGCCGCACGAAGATCGTCGCCACTCTGGGGCCGGCCACTCAGTCTGCCGACACGGTAGGCCGTCTGGTCGCGGCGGGCATGGACGTCGCCCGTGTCAACGGGTCTCACGGAGACACCGCTCAGCACGCGGCGTCCATCGCGGCCGTCCGCGCGGCCGCCGCCCAGGCGGGCCGAGCGGTGGCCGTTGTCTTCGATCTGCCCGGTCCCAAGCTGCGTCTGGCCGGTCTCAGCGGGCGCGTGCAGTTACAGGCGGGGCAGCAGGTGGTGCTGGGCGGGGAGCAGTTGCCGGTCACTGCGCCGCAGCTCTTGCGCTACGTGCGCGAGGGCGACCGCATCCTGGTAGACGACGGTGCCGTCGCCCTCACCGCCTTGAAGGCTGCCGACACCACGCTGACGGCGCTGGTGGACAACGAAGGCGCCGTCACCACCGGCAAGGGGATCAACCTACCCGACACCGATCTTCCCATCCCGTCGTTGACCGAGCGCGACCACCAGCTGCTGCGCTTCGCGGTGGAGCAGGACGTCGACTACGTGGCCCTCTCGTTCGTGCGTAGGGGGGCCGATGTCCGCGAGCTCAAGGACGCTATCGGTGCGCTGGGAGGCGGGCAGCTCGTGGTCGCCAAGATAGAGAAGCAGGAGGCGCTGGCAGTCGTCGACGACATCGTCGGCGTCGCCGACGCCGTCATGGTGGCGCGCGGCGACCTGGGCGTGGAGATAGAGCCGGCCCAGGTCCCCATCTGGCAGAAGCGCATCATCCACTCGTGCATCATGGCGGGCCGGCCGGTCATCACGGCCACGCAGATGCTCCAGTCGATGGTCTCCAGTCCTCGGCCTACGCGTGCGGAGGCGAGTGACGTCGCCAACGCCATCTACGACGCCACCGACGCTGTCATGCTCTCCGCCGAGACAGCCATCGGCGACTACCCTGTGCAAGCCGTGCACACCATGGACCAGATCGCTGTCGCCGTTGAGGCAGACATAGAGCGTTCCGGGCGCGCGCCACGCCCTTGGGCGCTCCACGGCAACACCATCACCGACGCCATCAGCTTCGGTGCGTGCGACGTGGCTACCAAGCTCGACGCGCGCGCCATAGTCACCGCCACGTCCAGCGGAGCGACAGCGCGCGCCGTGGCTCGCTATCGACCTTCGCAGGCCGTCGTCGCTGTGTCACCCGAGCCGCGGGTCGTCCGGCAGCTGGCGCTCGCGTGGGGCGTGGTCCCGCTCTGTTGTCCTCCGGCCACTGACTCGGCCGCCGTCGTTGCTGACGCGGCCCGCCTGGTAGCCGAGCACGGCCTTGCCGTGTCCGGGGACATCATCGTGATCACCGCAGGCGTGCAGTCCGGACGCTCTGGAGCCACAGATCTGATCCAGGCACACGTCGTGGCCTGAGCCTGCTGCGGCGACGCTGCGTGGCCGCTGGCCAGGCAGGCGTTCGTGGTGTCGTGGCGAAAGTGCAGAGGCCATGGCGAGCAAGCGCTACACAGGCTATCGTGCCACGTCGTCCCCGCGTCGCAAGACGCAGACCTCCACTAGGTCACGCAGGTCCACGGGCAGACGCTCATCCGGGGGTGGTCCATCGGAGTCCCGTGATGAACGCAGGGCTCAGCGGACTGCCCAGCGGAGCTCGCGCCGCGCTGCGGCGCGAGCCCAGCAGGGGGCGTCCTCGACGACAGGCTCCCGACGGACCAGCTCCCGCAAGCACCGTGACCGACCGCTGCGCATCCGCTGGACGTGGGTGGCGGTGCTGGTGCTGGTGCTGGCGGCGGTCGGGCTCTACTACGCCCCACTGCGTGAGTTCTTCGCCCAGCAGGACCGTTATCAGACAGAGCTGGCCGAGCTCACTGAGCTCAAGGCACAGAATGAGACCATGGAGCGTCAGCTCGCGGCCATGCACAGCAAAGCCTGGGTGGTACGCGAGGCACGCCGAGAGTTCCAGTTGATCCCCCAAGGTATGCAGGCCTTCGTCATCACGGACCTTCCGGATGCGCCGGTGACACCGGTGCCGACGCTTCAGCAGGCACCGCGATCCCTCGACCTCGGTGAGCGGCTGAGCGACCTCTGGGACCTGTTGCTCCGTTGATCACCCGAGGCCTAGGCGGGTCCTACTGATCGAGAGAGGCCGAAGGGCGTCTGGTATCGTTCGACCGTGTCCAGCCACCCTCCGATCGATGAGTTCGACCTCACTGTCATCGCCCGGCAGCTTGGCAGGGAGCGGCCCGATCGACTGCATCCGGCCGTTCGCGTGGCAGCGCGCTGTCCTTGGCAGCTGCCCGCGGTGGTCGAGAGCCTCCCGTACGACCTGCAAGGGCGTCCGTTCCCGACCCTCTTCTATCTGACGTGCCCCAGCGCTCGCGCTGCGGTCTCCGCTCTGGAGGCTCAGGGTGGAGTGAGGCGCTTTGGCGAGGCAGCGCTCGATCCGGAGTCGTCGGCGTCCATCGCGGCGGCGACGCGCTACGAGCGCCGCCGCCGCGCGGCTCTTGCCCGCGGACCGGCGGCGACCGGGGCGGCCCGCGCCCGCGACGGCGGCGCGGTGCTACGTTCGGGGATCGGCGGGGTCCGCACGGCGGCGTGCTTGACAGAGAGCCGCAGGAGCGCCGCGCCGGCCTCTGGCCCAGAGACCGGTGCCGCGAGGCTCAAATGCCTGCACGCCCACGCCGCTCACGCTCTAGCTCGCCCCGGCTACGCTTTCGGCGAGCTTATCCTCCAGGAGGCTGAGAGGTCGGCCGGGAGCCTCTGGTGCGCTGACGCGCGATGTGCGCGAGCCGCTGCACCCCCGCCGCCGGCCGCCGCCGGTGAAGGTCGTCTGGCGGCATCGACCCCCGATGAAGAGCTCGAGCACCCCATCAAGGTAGCGGTGGTGGATCTGGGGACCAACACCTGCCGGCTCCTGCTTGCGCGGGCGACGGGCAGCTCGTGGAAGCCGCTCGCGGTCCACGAGCGATGCACCAGGGTGGTGCGCCTGGGCGAAGGCGTGGACCGAACGGGGCGGTTGTCGGCGGCGGCGAGGGAGCGCACGTTCGTATGTCTGGAGGAGTACGCGCGGCGCATCGATGCATTCACTCCTTGCGCCGCTGAGCTGAACGCCACGAGCGTGCTGCGCGATGCATCGGACGGTGTGGCCTTCCTGGACCGTGTCCGCAGCGAGTCGGGACTCCCCTGGCGGGTGCTCAGCGGGCCAGATGAGGGGGCACTCGCGTTCCAGGGTGCAGTGTGCGGGCTGCCGGACCTTGCGGGGGATGTGCTCGTGGTGGACATCGGCGGAGGCAGCACCGAGGTGATCGTCGGACGAGTGCGAGCGTCGGACTGGACGTCTGGCCCAGACTCCACCGCCGCCGGAGAGGTGTCCCGACGGTGTGCATCGATAGTGGCTCGCAGTGTGGACGTCGGAGCGGTCCGCCTCACGGAACGCTTCTTCGCGCATGATCCGCCTCTCGTGAGCGAGTGGGCTGTGGCAGTGCGTCACGTGCGCGGCGTCCTGCGCCGTTTGGACATGGGTGCGGCGCCTGCTCCCAGTCTCGGCGTGGGGGTGGCCGGGAGTATCGCCACTCTGGTGGCGAACAAGCTGGGGCTGCGGGAGTTCCGGTCAGACCTTGTGGATGGTCAACCACTCAGACTGGCGGACATCGTCGCAGCCATCGACCGCTTCCGTCGTTTGACCAGTCGGCGGCGGCTACTCCTGCCCGGTATCCAGCCGGGCCGCGAAGACGTGATCCTCGCGGGGGCGCTGATCGCCAGAGAGGTGTGCCTGCGGTTCTGCCTGCCGGGCTTGCGCTGCTCGGAGTCGGACATCCTTGAAGGTGCCGCGCTGGACTTGGCCCGTCGCTGCCGTATCGATCCGGCCGCCACGTCCTAGCCTGCCGCGGGTGGAGCAGCTGCGGGACGGAGCGTTGCGTGAGGCGCTACGGCCCGCAGGGGGTTGTCGCGCTAAGTTTAGTGAAGTTTGCGTCGTAGTCAGCACAAATATTGCCCAGGAACTAGAGCTTTCGCCGTCAACGAGCTCCTGTCAGACTTGCAGCAGCCCGTTGCCCTAGCCCACGGCACGGGTGACGGGAGGTCGACCTCATCGTGGATGTCGTGCTTGCTGATGAGGTGGACGGGGTCGACCACCTGAGTATCGCGCCGGCGACGCGCCGTTGTAGTTGTCTTGGTGGAGTGGCGGTCGCGGCGACGTAGCGAGCATGCGGGCGGTGCCCAGTCTGGGCACCGCCCGCAGCCGTTCTCTGAGACCCTAGCCGTGTGCTTTCCCGGGGAGCGGCTTTCGCAGATCCTGACGGTCGGAGGGTGCGGCCCCCGCTCCCACCTCAGCTGCGCGAGGCTGGCATGGCCCGCACAGTGCGCCGCGTCCTGCCGACCTTTCCGGTGCGTCGTATACTTGCCGCGGGCGGTGCGGTAGAGCGCGGTGTCCTCGCGATCACTGCCGTCGCCATGCCGGAGTGGCGGAATGGTAGACGCCGCGGACTTAAACTCCGCTGGGCCTTCCTGGCCCGTGTGGGTTCGATTCCCACCTCCGGTACCACCTTGCCGGACGTCGTAGCGCAGCAGCTCGCCGGGTGGTCTCCCCATATGCCGGGCCGGCCCTGGTGTGCCGATGCACAGCTGCCTCACAGCGTGGCTTCATGGGACGCTAAGACTGGCCGGTCATACTAGACGGGCCCCCTCAGTGGCCGTCCGAGACGGCCAACGTGGCGCGTTCCCCCTGCGCCCAAGGAGAAGCCGAGGCGGCGGAGGCGGCGGTGGCCAAGCTGCGCGCGTTCCCCCTGCGCCCAAGGAGAAGCC
>CAYMTC010000105.1:3251-6543 GCA_964393265.1 uncultured Thermoleophilia bacterium | reverse complement strand
CCCCCCCCCCCCCCCCCCCCCCCCCCCCCCCCCGCCCCCCCCCCCCCCCCCCCCTCTTTCCCTACACGACGCTCTTCCGATCTCTCCAGCATGCTGCCGAAGTCCTTGATGGTGCGCGCGGCCACTGTGTGGATGGGTCCGGCGGAGATGGCGTTGACGCGCACTCCCTGGGGGCCTAGATCGGCGGCCAAGTAGCGCACGCATGACTCCAGGGATGCCTTGGCGGGGCCCATGACGTTGTAGTTGGGGAGCACGCGACGTGAGCCGGCGTACGTCATGGTGACGAGGGAGGAGGTGCTCGTGAGGAGCGGCCTGGCCTCCCGCGCCACCGCCACCAGCGAGTAGGCGCTCACGTCGTTGGCTGCGGCGAAGCCTGCGCGTGTGGTGCTCACGAAGCTACCCTGGAGATCCTCAGCAGGCGCCCAGGCGATGCTATGCACGATGCCGTGGACCTGCGGAGCGATCTCGCCGATACATGTGAAGGCCTCGTGTAGGGCTTCGTCGCTGGACACGTCGCAGGCCACCAGTGGGACGTCCGACGCGGGACCGCCGCCGGCCGCGGCTTCATCGGCCAGCTCCTGAGTAAGGCGCGTAAGGCGGCGGAGCAAGCGGTCGCCCTGGTAGGTGAGGATGAGGCGGGCGCCGTGGCGCGCGGCAGAGCGAGCCACCGCCCACGCGATGCTGCGCTCGTTGGCCACTCCCATGATGACGATGGTCTTCTCTTCAAGCAGGCGCTGCATGCACAGACTCCCAGACGATGTACGGAATGATGCTCGCCTCAGGACGTGAGCCGCGGCGGTCGGCGCACCTGGGGCGGGCGCCGCGACACTCTACCTGAAGGTCACAGGATAGCGCTGAGCCTACGGCAGGCTCACGTCGTCCGCCACCACGCCCTCCGGCAGCGGCAAGACGGCTGCGCAGCGCCCTCTGTGGAGATAGGTGGACCCAGCCGACATCCCGCTCTCTGTAGCCTGTTCGCCGGTACCGTCTGTGGCGTCTCTGGTCGCGATGCTGATGTCAGCAAGGCCGGGCGACGGGCAGAACGACGCAGCGTCGAGCGGGTCGAGGAAGAGGACGACGAGTGTGCCCTTGGGCACCGGCGCGCCGGACTCGGTCGTGAGCTGCACCCTAGGTTGCGTAGTGCCCCTCAGCGTGCGCAGCACGGTGAACGACTGTTCATCACCGACTGCCTCGGCCGCGCGCGCCACGGCGACCACTTGGTACGCTGAGGTCGCGTCGTTGGCCGTGTCGGCGAGCTCGGCCCCGCCCGCTGCCGGCACAGGGGTCTGTGCAGTCTTGAGCGTGTCTCCAGAATCGGCGTCGCCCATGGGTGAGAGTGCTCCGTGCTGGAGCGCTACCCCGAGCACGACGACCGCCAAGACCGCCGCGACCGCCGGGGCTACCACCTGCCAGCGGCGTAGCCAGCCGAGCCGTGCTCCGAGGCGCTTCCTGCCGAAGCCCTCGCGGGTGTCGCTGGCTGCGACGTACGGCCGCAGGTCCATCCATCGCTGCGAAGACAGGTCGACCCAGTCTGGCGGCGGCTCCGGGACGGACGAAAGCACCCCGTCGGCGACCGCGTTCAGCTCGGTCTCCATTCGCGCAAGCCGCTCGCTCAAGCTTTCTGAGGCCTCGACGACCTGGCGCAGCGCCGGGTCGTCGTCGAGACCAAGAGCCAGCGCCAGCAGACGGTCGTCGGAGACGGACAGACCGCTGCTGTCGCCCGGATCGGCGCCTGAGCGAGCCGAAAGGGCGTCTGCATCCCCTGCCTGCCGGGGCGTCCCTTCCTGCCGGGGCCTCCCATTCTGCTGCGGGGTCTGTCCCTGCTCAGAGGATCGCGACTCACCCTGCTCGGAGGATCGTGTCTCGCCCTGCTCAGAGGGCCGCGTCGGCGATGGCCCTGCGGACATGTCTGCCCGCGAGGTACCGCTCTGATCGGACCGTGTGCGTTGGCCTTCCAGATCCTTGGGGTGGCCCTCGTGCTGTCTGTCTTTCTCGCTGCTCATCGCGTGCCTATGAGGACTCGTAGCCGCTGGTCGTCAGTGCGGCGCGCAGCTTGCTCATCGCCGCGTGCAACCGAGACTTGACCGTACCCAGGGGGACGCTCTGCGCGTGTGCTATCTGCTCCAGCGAGAGGTCGGCGAAGAAGCGCAGCGCCACGGCCTCGCGCAGCTCGGGTGACAGCTCCGACAAGCAGGTACGAAGAGCTGTGTCCGGAGCACTGGGAGCATCGGCGGTGGAACGCTCTGGCGCGACAGCGTGCAGGCGGTCCACCAGTGCGACGCGCGTCTTGCGGCGCCTGCCCATGTCTCGACCGGTGTTCACGATGAGCCTGTAGAACCATGCAGCGAACGCCTCTTGTCGCGGTAGTGTGGCACGGTAGACCTTGATGAAGACCTCTTGCACCCCATCGTCCAGCTCGTCGCAGTAGCCTTGGAGGTAGAGGATGCGACGCACCTGCGGCGCGTACCGGCGGAACAGCTCGGCGCGCGCTTCGGGCTGCCTCTCCAGCAGACGTCGGTAGAGCCCTGGCGGCAGCTCGTCGATCGTCTACCTCTCTGTCCGAGGAGACGCGGGTGCGCGTCGCAGGGTTCGCCACTGCCTCATGGGCGGCGTGCGGGCTGGTCCGCCGGCACTAGGCCACGCCAAGGTGGACTACCTCCTCCCTGAGCTCGACCCCGCTGGACTCCAGCACTCGTCGACGTACCTCAGCAGCCAGCGCGCGGATGTCGGCGGCGCGCGCACCTTCAAGCGCCACGAGGAAGTTGGCGTGGCGCTCGCTGACCTGCGCGCGCCCTACAGTGAGGCCCTTGAGGCCGGCCTGCTCGATGATCTGCGCGGCCGGCCTGTCGCGGCTGGGGTTCTTGAAGTAGCTCCCGCACGAGGCGTACTCGAGTGGATGCTTGGCCTTGCGCGATCCGGCATCGTGCGCGATGGCGGCAAGGAGCTTCTTCGGTGTGCCAGGGGCTAGGCGGAAGCCTGCAGAGACCACCACAGTCTCAGGAAGCTGCGGAGGACGGTCCGCGCTGGCCTTGAGGGCGCTGCTGCGGTACCCGAGCTGCAGGTGGGCCGGTGCGCTTCTTGTCGTGCTGCCGTCCGGCCGCGACAGCACGCAGTCGACGAGCACGTCGGCGACGCACTGTCCGTAGGCGCCGGCGTTGCCCACGACAGCGCCACCCACCGAGCCGGGGATGTTGGCGGAGAACTCCAGCCCGGCCCACCCGAGTCGCGCTACGTACAGCGCGACGGTCGAGAGCACCGCGCCGGCGCTTGCGGTGAGGATCTCGTCGTGAAG
>CAYMTC010000105.1:0-3241 GCA_964393265.1 uncultured Thermoleophilia bacterium | reverse complement strand
CGGAAGTCGGCGTTGCGCGCCAGTACGACGAGCCCCGGGATGCCGCCGTCGCCCACCAGCACGTTGGTCGCCTGTCCGAGCACCGTCACTGCCAGGCCCGCCTCTCTACCGGCCGTCACGGACCTGACCAGCGCCTCGTCAGAGTCTGCCTCGACGAGGAGCTGCGCGGGGCCGCCGACCCGGTAGGCGCAGTAGGGGGCGAGCGGTACCGCCTCTCGCAGACGAGGTAGCTCACTGCGCAGCTGCGCGACCAGCTTGATGTCTAGAGGCGGAAGGACGCTCACTGACGCCCCCGCGTTAGCGGCGGTCGCGGCCTGCGACGGGTCCCCCGACGGTCCGCTGTCGCTGTCTCTTGCGTGTGTGGTCACGCAGCGCATCTTACAGCGCCGTGCGTGCGGGGTCCGCAGGCAGGGAGGCGATGCTCGGTCCGCGCTGTCGCCGAGCCCCCTGGGTGCTGTCGACGGCCGTTGACCAAGGCCGGGTGGCCGCTCATGCTGTAGTCGGGTGTACTAGACTTGCCTGCTGAAGCGGTCCTGCGGACGCGGGCTACGGAGCGGCGCGTCTGGTGCGGATCGACTGCTTGGTGTGACCCCGAAGGTGAGGACGAGGTGACGGAGCCCGGATCATCCGGTTTTGGGACGCGTGCGTTGCACGCTGGCCAACGGCCCGACCCCGCCACCGGCGCGCGGGCTGTGCCTATCTACCAGTCCACGTCGTTCATGTTCCGCGACACCGAACATGCTGCTCGGCTGTTCGCGCTGCAGGAGTCCGGCCACATCTACTCACGTATCTCGAACCCGACGGTGGCCGTCCTTGAGGAGCGCGTCGCGGCCTTGGAGGGCGGTGTCGCCGGCGTAGCGTTCGCCTCGGGACAGGCGGCGCTCACAGCGTGCGTGCTGACGCTGGCCGCTTCGGGAGACCACGTGGTCTCGGCGGCCGCTCTGTACGGGGGCTCACATACGCTGCTTCAGCAGACGCTGGCGCGCATGGGCATCGACGTCACGTTCGTCGACGGCACCAGGCCAGAGGCCTTCCGGGCCGCGATCACGCCGCGCACCAAGCTTCTCTATGCGGAGGTGGTGGCCAACCCCAGACTCGACGCGTTGGACATCCGTGCGGTCGCCGATGTGGCGCATGAGGCCGGTGTGCCGCTCGTGGTGGACAACACCATGCCAACGCCGTACCTGGTGCAGCCCGTCGCTCACGGTGCCGACGTCGTTTTCCACTCCCTGACCAAGTTCCTGGGAGGACACGGCACCTCCGTCGGCGGGCTGCTCGTCGATGCCGGCAGCTTCGACTGGGCGGCATCGGACCGCTTCCCCGGGCTCACCGAGCCGGACCCCACGTACAACGGTATCCGCTTCATCGACGAGTTCGGGACGGGTGCCTTCGCCGCCAAGGCTCGCTCGCAGTCGCTGCGCGACATGGGCGCTTGTCTGTCGCCGTTCAACGCCTACCTCATACTGCTGGGGGTCGAGACGCTCCACCTGCGCATGGAGCGTCACAGCACCAACGGCATGGCTGTGGCCCAACTGCTTCAGAGTCACCCCAAGGTCGCCTGGGTCCTCTACCCCGGCTTGCCGTCGCACCCCTCTTTCGAGGTAGCGCGCCGGTACCACGAGCGAGGGCTGTTCGGGGCGATGATCGGGTTTGGCATCGCAGGTGGTCGCGCGGCAGGGCGTCGCTTCGTGGAGTCGTGCCGCCTGCTGTCGCACCTGGCCAATATCGGTGATGCCAAGTCGCTCGTCATCCACCCTGCTAGCACCACGCACGGGCAGCTGGGGCCACAGGAGCTCGCCGCCGCCGGCGTCGGAGAAGACTTCCTAAGGCTGTCGATCGGCCTGGAGTCCGTAGAGGACATCCTTGCCGACATACGGCAGGCGCTCGATCACGCGTGACCGCCGACTGTGATAGGGAGCCAAGCGCCTCGGGCAAGCAGATCGGGGACGTTCCTGTAAGGGCGGGTGACGACGTCGGCAGCGCCGGCGTCGTCACGACGCAGACCGTCACTCTTGCCGAGCCACCTGACGAGCTTCACCTCGAGAGCGGTGAGAAGCTGGGACCTATCACAGTGGCGTACGAGACGTACGGCACCCTCTCTAAGCGAGCCGACAATGCTGTGCTCGTCTGCCATGCCCTGTCCGGCGATGCTCATGTGGCAGGGCTGCACGCGCCCGAGGACAAGCGGCCGGGGTGGTGGGACATGCTCGTGGGTCCCGGCAAGGCTCTGGACACGGACAAGTACTTCGTCGTGTGCGCCAACGTCATCGGAGGCTGCGGCGGCTCCACCGGCCCTGCATCCATCGACCCCAGCCAGGGTCGTCCTTACGGGACTAGGCTGCCGATGATCACGGTGGGGGACATGGTCAGCGCGCAACTGCTGCTGCTCGACCACCTTGGCATCGACCGTCTTCTGGCGGTCGTCGGGGGGTCCATGGGCGGCATGCAGGCGCTTCAGTTGGCGGTGTCCCACCCCCAGCGAGTCCACCAGGTGGTGGCTATGGCCACCGCTGCGCGCCAGCCGACGCAGGCCATAGCCTTCAACGAGGTGGGTCGTCAGGCCATCATGGCCGACCCTGACTGGCGCGGCGGCGACTACTACGGCAGACGTCCGCCGCGCAAGGGTCTGGCGGTCGCGCGGATGGTCGGACACATCACGTACCTGTCGGTCGAGGCCATGGACGAGAAGTTCGGCCGACGTCTTCAGGACATCCACGACTACTCGTTCACGTTCTCGGCCGACTTCGAGGTGGAGAGCTACCTTCGTTATCAGGGGCTGGCCTTCACCGAGCGCTTCGACGCCAACAGTTACCTGTACATCACGCGCGCCCTGGACTACTTCGACCTGGCGCGCGGTCGCCGCAGTCTGGTGGATGCCTTTCGGGACGTCTCGGCGCGGTTCCTGATCATGGCGTTCTCCAGCGACTGGCTGCACCCCCCGTCCCAGCTCAAGGAGATCGTCGGTGCGCTACGAGCTACCCACAAGCACGTCAGCTACTACGAGGTGCAGACAGACTACGGGCACGATGCCTTCCTGCTTGAGCGAGAGAAGATGCAGGGGGTCATAGCGGCGTTCTTGGCGAGCGGGGCGCGCACCTACGACTTCGTCGGCGGTGCGCGCCAAGCGGGAGGATGACCATGGCGCGCATCGACTACCAGCTCATCGAGGGTCTCGTGCCTGGCGGAGCCACAGTGCTGGACTTGGGGTGTGGCGACGGCGACCTGCTGGCCGAACTGGTCG
>CAYMTC010000104.1:0-6594 GCA_964393265.1 uncultured Thermoleophilia bacterium | reverse complement strand
GATTGCCTGCTGCGCCATCCGCTCATCCATCGTTGCGTCCTGCATCTCTCCTCAGAGGCGGTTGTTCAGCAGCCTGCTAGTACTCTGGTCCGGACGGCGCGCTGTGTTCGCCATCGCCTTCGCCGTGGCGGTCGGGGTGGCGCTCGAGGCAGCACAGTGGCCGCTTACGTACAGATCTGCTGACGTGTTCGATCTGGCGGCCGACCTCTTCGGGGCGGTGGCCGCCGCGGCGGCGCTCAGCGCAACCAGTCTTGGCCGCCGCGGCTGAGCGAGCCGTCATCGAGCGAGCGGTCGATCATCTTCGCGGCGACTTCGTCAGAGTGCACCCGGTATGCGTCCCGCTCGACACGGTCGCGGAGCAGAAGGAGCAGGCTCCGTCGCCACGACGCGTCATGGTCTTGCTCGGGTGGGTGGCCTGGGGCACTCCACTCGCACTGACTCATGCCCTCTCCCTTCTCCGCTCCAACCCCAGTATCGGAGCGCCTGCGAGCCAGGTTTACTAAGATGCGTAGGCAGTCCAGTAAGCACTTGTCGTGCCCTCGCGACGGCGGCCTCTACGGTGCGCCCTCGCGTCGAGCGCTCCGTACGGGAGGCAGTCATGATCCAGCTCACGCCCATCGCCGAAGCGGCAGCCAAGGTGCTGGCTGCCGTCCGTGTCCAGCCTACGGAGCATGTCCCGCTGGCCTCCGCGCTGGGGCGTACGGCGGCCACAGACATCGTCTCCCGAGACAACGTGCCAGGCTTCGCCAACTCCGCGATGGACGGCTTCGCTCTGCGAGGGGCGGACGTAGACCGAGCGCGGGAGGGGTTGCGAGTAGTCGTGGACATCCCGGCCGGCACGACCCAGCAGCGCACGATCGGCCCCGGGGAGGCCGCGCGCATCATGACGGGCGCCCCACTCCCGGAGGGAGCGGACACCGTCGTGCCGGTCGAGGCCACGGAGGTGTCCGGCGACGTGGTGCGGATCGTGCAGCCGGTGCGTGCCGGCCAGGACGTGCGCCCTGCGGGAGAAGACGTCCGCGCCGGCGACGTGGTCGTGCGGGCAGGCCGGTGCCTCGTAGCGGCAGACCTAGGTCTGCTGGCCGCCTCGGGCGTGGTGAGTGTGCCTGTCGCCCGTCGCCCCCGCGTAGCCATCCTGGCCACAGGCAGTGAGCTGGTGGCCCCAGACGAGGCAGTGGGGCCCGGGCTCATACGCAACTCCAACTCTTTCACGGCCATGGGCCAGACACTCGAGGCTGGGGCTGAGCCCGTCATGCTCGGTGTCGCTCCCGACGATCCAGAGATCACCCGGCAGCTGTTGCAGACGGCTCTCGAGGAGGACGTCGTCCTCACCACCGGGGGTGTCTCGGTGGGCGACTACGACTTCGTGAAGTCGGTGCAAGAGGAGCTGGGTGTGCAGAGGCGCTTCTGGCGCGTGCTCGTCAAGCCCGGCAAGCCGTTGGCGTTCGGTGTACGGGGTGCGACGCTGGTCTTCGGTGTGCCGGGCAACCCGGTGTCGTCCATGACCAGCTTCGAGTTGTTCGTGCGGCCCGCGCTCCTCAGCATGCTGGGCCGCCGGGATGTGTGGCGACCGTGGACGACCGCTGTAGCTGCGGAGCCCGTCGGCCCCACCAAGACGCGCCCTGAGCTGCAGCGCTGCCGGCTCCTCGGCAGCGGCCGCGACGTGCGGTTCTCGCTGACCGGCGCACAGGGATCCGGCGTGCTGAGCTCCATGGCGTACGCCGACGGGCTGCTGCTGCTGCCTAGCGGCTTCCCGGGTGCGCCTGCCGGCAGTGAACTCCCCGTCATGAGGCTAGAGGGATCGGCCGAGGAGCGGCCGCCGTTCCCTGTCTAGTGCACGCAGTACCGGGCTGCGGGCCAGGCGCGCCATACGTCACATCAGCGAAGCTCGAAGTCAACGAGCTGTGCCCACACGATGAGCCGCTCTCTGGCTGAGTAGGGCGGGTGGCAGGTGGTGAGTACGAGGTCGTAACCGCGGTCGTAGAGGACGGTGACGTCGTCGGGCTGCACCGCCGTGCTCTTGGCGACGGCGTACTTCAGTCGAGCGTAGGGAGTCAGCACGCGGATGACGTCGCCGCGCCTAAGGTCGCCAAGGCGCAGGAAAGGGGCGCCGTACGTGGTCCGATGACCGGCCACCGCGAACGGCCGTCCGGCGCCCGGCAGCGGCGTGAGGCCGTAGTGCACGGGCCCGTACCGCAGCAGCCCCTGATCGTTGCCGCGGACCGAGGTGAGCGGCCTGCGGGCGCCCTCCAGCACCACCTCGTCCACGCCGATGGAGGGTATCTGCAGCCGGCCGAGCGGTCTGCCTTCGCGCAGCCGCTCGGCGAACGACAGGGCTAGGTGCCGGAGCTGCCTGTCGGGGTCTCTGATGCGGGCTAGCTTCTCTGCTTCTGCACGCGCCACGGAGCTGAAGCTGCGGACGGCTTGCGCGTACTCCTGCCGGATCTCGCCGCTGTGGAGGACCGAGTAGGCCGATGACCAGAAGGGGTAGGCGAGGACGATACCTCCCACCACCAGCAGTGCGCTCGACAGGCGACGGAGCACGCGACGCGTGTGCCGTTCGGCCATCGACCTACCCTCCTTGAGGAGCTCCGGGGGGCCGCAGCAGCGCTCGCCACGTAGCAGCGGCGAGCTCGCTGCGCCGATGCCACATGGTACACTGGGCCGCCGCTGGGCGGGTGCCCGCGGCGTGCGCGACCGCCGTGGTCCACGACGGCCGTGACTACTCTGTAAGGGCGCTGGTGACGGTGGGCAGCTCCTCAGGCGGGAGCTGCGAGAACAGTGGGAAGCGGACCGAGTGGAGCGACGATGACAGCATCGACAGAAGCCCAAGACCGCGTATCGTCGAGTGCGGCTGACCGTGCCTTGCGCGTCCTATCAGACGCCGACCTCGAGCGACTGGACGCATCCGCCTTGAGGATCCTGTCTCAGACGGGCGTGTCGATGCCGTCAGCAGGAGCCCGTGCGGCACTCGCGGCCGAGGGTGCCGAAGTCGACGGCGAACGCGTCACTATGAGCCCGGCTCTAGTGCGAGGGCTTGTCGCGAGGGCTCCCCGACAGTACGTGATGGGCGCACGTGACGGTCGTGACCTGGCGACGGGCCAGGGCTCGCTGCTCACGACGGACGGCTGCTGCACGGAGATCTACGATCTTCATACAGGCGAGAAGCGCCTCACGACGGCAGATGACGTCGCGGCCATCTCGCGCGTCGTGGACGCGCTCGACACGGTCGATTTCTGCTGGCCGTCCGTGAGCGCGCAGGACCTGCCGGCAGAGACGAGGGGTCTGCACGAGCTCTACCTGGCGCTGGCCAATACGGGGAAGCACGTGCAGACGGTCACCGTCGTCGAGCCGCACCAGGCGCGGGTGGCTGTGGACATGGCCGCGGCCGTAGCGGGCGGGTCGGCCGAGCTCCGCGCCGCGCCGCCGGTATCGGCGCTGCTGGGCACCGTCACGCCGCTCGGCAACGACGAGGGCACGCTCGAGGCCGGCTTGACCTTCGCCGCCGCCGGCGTGCCGATCGGGTTCGTCACGATGCCCATGGGCGGCTCGACGACGCCCATCACCATGGCTGGCTCTCTCGCGGTGGGCATCGCCGAGACGTTGAGCTCGGTGGCTGCCATCCAGGCGGCCGTCCCGGGCGCGCCGGTCTTCATCTGCTTCATCCCCTCCGTGATGGACCTCAAGACCGGCGACTTCACCGGTGGCGCCCCCGAGGACACCCTCATGGGTGCCGCGGTGGGTGACATCGGCCGCTTCTACGGACTGCCGACGCAGTGTGGGGTGAACGCCGCCGGCGCCAAGGAGCCCGGCTGGCAGAGCGCTGTCGACGACGTGGCCACCACCGCGCTCTCGCTCCTCAACGGCGTCGACATGCTCGCGGGGGTCGGTATGGTCGCCGGAGGCCGCGTGTTCTCGTATGAGGAAGCGATCCTGGCGGCCGAGATCCTCACTGTGGCCAGACGCTTGGCGCGAGGCGAGGGGATCCTGTCGCAGGGCAGCTCCTTGCCGTTCCAGGGAGCCGACGACCCGGTAGCCTGGGCTAATGCGCGGGCACTGGAGCTGCTCGGCAGCCATCGACCCGCCCCGCTGCCGGAGGCTGTGGACGCGGGCCTCCGCGAGATGATCGAGAGCGCCGGACGCAGGCCCTGAGGTCGCGGCGAGCCTGTTCAACGTAGGGGTACGCTGTCGACGCCGGGGGGCGAGCAGCGGACCGACGAGCGCGGCCCGCCTTGAGCGTGACGCCCTCGCATCGGTAGACTGCGGCAGGGGCTAGCGGTGCGTCGACCCATCAGCAGCTGGGTCCGGCTCTGACGGTGCGTCGACCCGGTGGCGGCTGGCTGGGGCTCAGCACTCCGCACCACACGAAGCTGCCCGGGGGTTAGACAGTGAGGCGAGGGAGCGAGGCGCTCACGACCATGCGACAGCGTGGGGCACAGAGTGGCACAGCGAGGCGCAGGCGCATCAATGGCCCCGGTGTCCTGCGGATCTTGCTGCTCATGGGCGCGTGCGCGTTCGTGCTCTCCGCTTGTGGGGGACCCACAGAGCCGCAGAGCCCGCTGGAGAAGGCCAAGGAGATACTGGGTAGGCCTCCTAAGGGGCTCGCAGCGAAGGTGGTGAAGCGCGGTGAGCTGGTCGTCGCGAACAGTGCGGAGTATCCGCCGCTCAGCTACGTCGATGAGGACGGCGAGTTCGTGGGCTTCGACGTCGAGGTCGCCAAGGCGACGGCCGACTACCTCGGCCTGAAGGTCAGCTTCGTGCAGCCGGACAGGGAGGCCGTGCCGGCCGGCCTGGCGGCCGGCCGGTTCGACGTGTCCATCGGCTCGGTGTCGCCCCAGCAGGGCTACGGCGATGCCGTCGCCTATTCAAAGCCGTACTACTACACGACGGCGCAGCTGGTAGTGAAGGCAGATGCCCCCATGTTCGAGGGGGTCTCCTCTCTTGATGGCAAGGTCGTGGGGGCTGGTGTGCACACCGTCTTCTTCGCCTGGCTGCAGGAGCACGGCAAGGCTCAGCTCAAAGCCTTCTCCACGGACAGCGACGCTCTAGCTGCCCTGGAGGCAGGCCGGGTGGACGCGGTGCTCACCAGTGGGCTCACCGCCGCCGAGGTCGTCGAGGGCGGCAAGCTTCAGGCATCGGGGGCGCCCTTGTTCGCCGAGCCCATGACGTTCGCGGTGGACGGTGGCCAGAAAGACCTCCTCAAGCTCATGAACGCGGCCATAGCCGACCTGCGTAGGTCGGGAGGGCTGCGCAGCATCTCCAAGCAGCTGCTCGGGGCGGACTTCACGAGGGCGACCACTTCGACCGGCTCCTCGTCGGCACCCTGATGAGTGCCGCGCACCTTCATGGTCGCCGCCGGGCGCGTCGGGCCAGCCACGCCTACCGTGTCCATGGCGAGCCTAGGTGTGGTGCTGATCGGCGTGCCGGGCGCCACTCGCGGCCTCCGGGAAGAAGCGGCTATGCATCTGCTGTATCCGCTTGAGTCGCTCCAGGCGGTGTGTGTAACCTAGGACATGTCTACCATGTCCGTGCCACCGGACAGTGGGGTCGGGGACGCGGACGCATCCAGGCGGTGTCCCATGGGGGGACTCGCAAGCTACCTTCGAAAGGACGGGAGCTATGAGGCTGAGCAAAGGGGGCTGGCTGGTAGGGCTGCTGCTCATCGCAGCTCTGGTGGTCATGGGCGTGGCAGCCTGTGGCGGCGAGGAAGGCGGGGGCGAGGCCAGTCCTGAGCCCGCAGAGCAGGCCGCTACCGCCGCCGACAAGTGGGTGGAGGTCCTCGGTCACGAGCCCGCCGGACTTGCCGCCGAGATCCTTGAGCGCGGCAAGATCATCGTCGCCAACGACGCCAACTACCCGCCACAGAGCTCGATCGACGAGGACACGAACGAGCTGGTCGGCTTCGACGTCGACGTGGCCAAGAAGGTCGGCGAGCTGCTCATGATCGACGTCGAGTTCGTCAACCCGGCGTGGGAGACCATTCCCGCCGGCCTCGACACTGGCCGCTGGGACGTGTCCATCGGCTCCATGACCATCACCGCGGAGCGTCAGAAGAGCCTCGACTTCACGGACCCCTATTACTACACCTCTGGCCAGGTGTTCGTGAAGAAGGGTGGGCCGCAGATCGCCGGCGTCGAGGACCTGGCCGGCAAGACGGTCGGCGTGGGCGCAGCCACCACCTACTACGACTTCCTCAAGGCCGAGAGCGAGGCTGAGGTCAAGACGTACACCACCGACGCCGATGCGTTCCCGGACCTGCTCAATGGCAACATCGACTTCGTCATGACCGCTGGCCCCACCGGACAGGAGGCCATCCTGGCGGGCAAGGAGATGGAGTTCTCGGGCACGCCGCTCTACTACGAGGACCTCGCCTTCGCTATCAAGAAGGAGGAGCCCGACTGGCTGGCGTTGCTCAACTACGCTGTGCAGTCCATGCACGAGGACGGATCGCTCACGGCGATGTCCGAGCAGTGGTATAATGGCGTGGACCTGACCGTCAAGGAGTAGTGCTCCGGTAGTGCTCTCAGGCCGCCGGCACCCGGCCGGCGGCCAGATCGGAAGAGCGTCGTGTAGGGAAAGAGTGTAGGATAGGGT
>CAYMTC010000103.1:1357-6674 GCA_964393265.1 uncultured Thermoleophilia bacterium | reverse complement strand
CCCCCCCCACCCTACACTCTTTCCCTACACGACGCTCTTCCGATCTCAGCGCAGCTGCTGTCAGCGTACTTCACGAGCGCTGCATGTGGTCTTGTGGGCGGCGGCGACCTCTTGGGTGAGGACGCCGCCGCGCTCTGGCGAACGAATGACGGTGGCGATACCTGGCAGGCCTGTCGGTTCACGGCCGACGGTGCCGTGACGTCCCTACACTTCACCTCCGACATGGTCGGGTGGGCCTGCGGGTATGACGCGGGAGCGGACGGCGACGGGGAGGAGGGGTACGTCGGGAGGACTCTGGACGGCGGGCAGAGCTGGAGTGTGGTGCGGGTGCCGGGTGCCGGCCGTCTGCACGCCGTGGTCAGCGTCGACGCCACGCGTGTCTGGGCGGTCGCCGATGCGGGCGCTACGTTCCACTCAGCGGATGGGGGCAGGACCTGGCAAGCGCTTCCCAGTCGCGTCGCCGGCGATCTCCGCGGTCTGACGTTGCTCGGCAGCACGGCCATCGCTGTCGGTGACGATGGGGCGATCGTCAGGAGCGTGTTGCCGAGTCGCTGAGTCGGCGGCCAAGAAGTCCCCGCAGAGGGTAGATCGTCGCTCCTGTCACCCCTGGTAGGCGTGAGCCGACGGTGACAGCGGCGCACGCGTTGACCGCGTGCGCCGGTCGATGCTATAAGGCTTCTGTCGAGGGACTCGACAACGTGCCCGAGCGAACGTCGCGCGAGAGCTCTGCCGGAGACACCACTGGCGGGCGCCGAAGGGGCAAGACGGTGACGCCGTCGAAACTCTCAGGCAAATGGACCGCGACGGGACGGGCCCCTGGAATGGCGGGCAGCGTGCCAGTGCGCAGTCTGTGTGGGACAGGGTGATGAGTGGTCATCGCCCTGTCCTTCGTCGTTCTTGGCCCATGCACGGGCGCCGACAGGGCGGCAGAAGTGCTGCATCCTTGCAGCGTCGCCGCCAGGAGATGGTAAGCAACGGACGTCAGGAGCAGAGATGGCTGAGGAGAGTTACCCCACCGATCTCAAGTACTTCAAGGAGCACGATTGGGTGCGCCTGGACGGCGGCGAGGCCGTCTTCGGCATCACGTGGTACGCGCAGGACGCGCTCGGCGAGATCGTCTACGTGGACCTGCCGGACGAGGGCGCTAGAGTCAGCAGCGGAGCCACCTACGGAGAGCTCGAGTCCGTCAAGGCCGTCAGCGAAGTGTACGCGCCGCTGGGCGGCGAGGTAGTGGCACGCAACCAGCAGCTCGAGGACGAGCCCGAGCTCATCAACCAGGATCCCTACGGAGACGGCTGGCTGGTGCGCGTCAAGCTCGATGACCCAGCTGAGGCGGAGACGCTGATGGATGCTGAGGCCTACAGAGCGTTCCTCGCCGAAGAGTGAGCCACCGGCGCCGTCTGCGCGTCCGCCGTGCTGCGGACGTGCGGTGCTGAGGCCGGCCGACGAAGGGAGATACCACGGACTACGTGCCGCATTCAGAAGAAGATGTAGGCGCCATGTTGAGCGCCATCGGGGTGGACTCGGTCGACGGACTGTTCGAGGACATCCCGCAGGCAGTGAGGTTGGGCCGGCCGTTGGATCTTCCCGCTGGCCTGTCCGAGGCGGAGCTGGCGACGGAGGTCTCAGACCTGGCTCAACGGAACGTGCCGGCTGCCCAGCAGGTGTCGTTCCTAGGCGCCGGCGTCTATGACCACTACGTGCCGGCGCTGGTCGACTCGCTAGCGTCGCGTTCCGAGTTCCTCACGATCTACACTCCGTACCAGCCTGAGCGCAGCCAAGGCGTGCTGCAGTCGATCTTCGAGTACCAGACCTCGATCTGCGAGCTCACAGGGCTGGATGTGGCGAATGCCTCGTTGTACGACGGCGGCACGGCCGTCGCCGAAGCAGCGTTCTTGGCGGCCGCAGCCACGCGCCGCGACCGCGTCGTCGTGTCCGCAGGGCTTCACCCCGAGTATCGCCAAGTGCTCAAGACCGAGACCGCCGGCTGCGCGCCGCAGGCCGGTGGGATAGTGAGCGAAGTCCCCTGCGTCGGCAGCGGGACCTCGCTCGAAGAGCTGTCGGCGGCGGTCGATGACACGACAGCGGCGGTCATGGTCCAGTCCCCCAACTTCTTCGGGGGCATCGAGGACATGGCGGCTGCGGCGCGCGTTGCTCACGAGGCCGGAGCTTTGTTCGTCGCCATCGTCGACCCCATCTCTCTAGGCCTTCTCGTCCCGCCGGGTGACTACGGAGCGGACATCGCCGTGGGCGACGGCCAACCGCTGGGCAGTCCCATGAGCTTTGGTGGCCCACACTTGGGCTTCATGGCCGTGCGCCAGAAGCTGGTGCGGCTGCTCCCGGGCCGGTTGGTGGGAGAGACCGTCGACGCCCAGGGCCGACGGGGCTATGTGCTCACCTTCCAGACGCGCGAGCAGCACATCCGGCGCGACAAGGCCACCTCGAACATCTGCTCCAACCATGCCCTCAACGCCCTAGCCGCAGTGATTTACATGAGCTGGCTAGGAGGCCGCGGTCTGCCCGAGCTCGCGACGCTCTGTGCGCGAAAGGCGCAGTACCTTCGCGAGCGACTGCTTGCGCTGCCGGGCGTGCAGCCGTACACGGAGGGCCCCATCTTCCGCGAGTTCGCGCTACGCCTTCCCTGCCCCGCAGATCAAGCCGTGAATGCGCTTGCCGAGCGCGGATACCTCGCCGGCCTCGACTTGGCGCGTTTCTACCCGGACCTCGACGACGTCTTGCTGGTGGCCGTCACCGAGAGGCGGACGCGGTCCGAGATGGACGCTTTCACTGAAGAGATGGCGGCCTACCTGGCTGCGGTCAAGGCAACCGGGTCGCACGAGGGAGGTGTGGCATGAGCGGTCAGCCCACGCTTCCGGTCGACCCGTCTCAGGACCAGGGCACGGCCCAACGGCCGACCATCTTCGAGCTCTCTCATCCCGGGCGCAGGGCCTCGTCGCTGCCCGCATGCGACGTACCCGAGCGGCCGCTGGACGAAGTCGTCCCGGCCGCGCTGCGGCGCACCCGCCCTGCGCGCCTTCCCGAGGTGGCCGAGATCGATCTCGTGCGCCACTTCACGGCGCTCTCGACGCTCAACTACGGCGTCGACTCCGGCCCCTATCCGTTGGGGTCGTGCACGATGAAGTACAACCCCAAGGTCAACGAGGCCCTGGCGGGCCTGCCGGGCTTCCGCGATCTGCATCCTTACCAGCCCGAGCAGCAGGTCCAGGGGGCGCTGGTGCTTCTCAAGCGTCTGGAGCGCTGGCTCGCTGAGATAGCGGGACTCCACGCAGCCACGCTCCAGCCGGCCGCCGGCGCTCATGGCGAGCTCACTGGGCTGCTGCTGATGCGCGCCTATCACACCGCGCAGGGTCGCGCTCCGCGTACCGTCATCATCCCGGACAGCGCCCACGGCACGAACCCGGCCAGCGTCGTCATCGCCGGGTTCACGCCTGTCTCCGTCAAGAGCGATGCCCGAGGCGGCGTCGACATGGACGAACTCAAGTCGCTGGTCGACGAAGACACTGCCGGGCTCATGCTCACCAATCCCAATACGCTGGGCCTGTTCGACGAGCACATCGTCGAGATCGCCACGCTGGTCCATGAAGCCGGCGGTCTGCTCTACTACGATGGCGCCAACACCAATGCCGTCATGGGCCGATCGCGCCCCGGCGACATGGGCTTCGATATCGTCCACTTCAATGCCCACAAGTCCTTCAGCACGCCTCATGGCGGCGGCGGACCGGGCGCAGGTCCGGTCGCTGTCCGCGACATCCTCGAGCCGTTCTTGCCGCTGCCGGTCATCGTCCCGGAAGGGTCGGTCACCGCGCAGGACGATCCGGCCGAGTGGGGGACGTTGCGGCTCGACTACGACAGGCCGCAGTCGATCGGTCGCGTGCGCACCTTCTATGGCAACTTCACAGTCCTGGTGCGCGCGTATGCGTATCTCCGTTCGCTCGGCGCGGAGGGACTCAAGCGGGTGAGCGACATGGCTGTCCTCAACGCCAATTACGTCCTCGAGGGTGTACGAGACCTCTTCTCGGTGCCGTACGATCGCCGCTGCATGCACGAGTTCGTGGTCAGCGGCGAGTCCTTGAAGCGGCATGGGGTCAAGACGCTCGACGTGGCCAAGCGGATGCTCGACTACGGCGTGCATCCGCCGACCACCTACTTCCCGCTCATCGTCCCTGAGGCGCTCATGATCGAGCCCACAGAGACAGAGAGCAGAGAGTCTCTGGACCGCCTTGTGGGCGTGTTCCGCGCCATCGTGAAGGAGGCTGAGACCGACCCCGAGCTCCTCAAGAGCGCGCCCAGCAGCATGCCGGTGGGGCGCCTCGATGAGGTGCGTGCCGTGAGGCAGCCGGTGCTACGTCAGTCTTTGGGCGAGGAGTAGCAGCCGGCAAGGACATGGCGGTCAGACAGACAAGGAGCGTCGAGCAGCGTACGCCAAGCACGTCGGGTCAGGGCGAGGGCACTGCGTCGGCTCATAAGACGCAGCCTGCGGCAAAGGCGTCCGGGCTGCGAGAGCTGCCGTGTCTGGAGGCCAGCGCGGCCGTCCAGATGGCGATCGACCAGAGCTTGCTGAAGGACGCCCTCTTCGTGACTGCGCGGCGCTACGTCTGGTCGCCACCGGCCCTGTCGCTGGGGCGGTTTCAGAAGGTGCCGCGTCTGCAAGAGGAGCACGGCGCGGCCATCGGTGACTCACCCGGCGACGCTATCGCTTCAGACAGGTTGCCGTTCGAGGTCGTCCGACGTCCGTCCGGCGGGCGCGCGGTCCTTCACGGCGCAGAGTTCGAGTGGTCGTTCGCGGTGGTGTTCCCCGCCGGGCGTCAGGCCGTCGGCAGTGTCGATGACGCGTATGACTTGGTGTCAGGCGCCATGGGCGAGGCTCTCTGCCAGCGCGGCGTCAGCCCCGAGGGTCGCGGAGAGATCCCCTACCGCCGGTCCGGCCTGTGTTTTGCCACCAGCCTGCGACACGACCTCCACGTCGGCGAGCAGAAGGTGGTAGCGGTAGCCCAGGTACGCAAGGCTGGGGCGACGCTCGTGCACGGCAGCGTGCTCGAGCGTCGCCCACCGGCGCACCTGGTGACCGCCGTGGAGTCCCTCTTGGGGGAGCCGTGGCAGGGTGACGGCCTGGCTCCCTCTGCAGCCACCGATGATCTGACGCCACCCGTGGACGCGGACGCCTTGTGGACCACGTTCATGGCGGCGCTGCGTTCGCGACTGGCGGGCCTTCGGTTGCACGAACGGGAGCTGCGACCGGACGGGTCGGCGAAGATGCGGGTGTCCCCTAGCAACGAGGTGGGAGCATGACGAGAGT
>CAYMTC010000103.1:0-1347 GCA_964393265.1 uncultured Thermoleophilia bacterium | reverse complement strand
ACCCTAGCCTACACTCTTTCCCTACACGACGCTCTTCCGATCTCTGGGTGGAGGCCCGGCAGGCTATGTGGCGGCGCTGCGCGCCGGCCAGCTCGGCGCCCAGGTCACACTGGTCGAGTCGAGAGAGGTCGGCGGGACCTGCCTCAACCGAGGCTGCGTACCCACCAAGTCGATGGTCGCAAGTGTCGAGCGACTTCGCTACGCCCGAGGTGCAGCGGAGTTCGGTGTCGTGGTGCCTGAGGTCGGGGTGGACTTCCCGGCTCTCATGGCGCGCAAGCGTGCTGCCACGGAGCAGCTACGGGCTGGTGTGGAGCAGCTGCTCAAGGCGCGCAAGGTGGACCTCGTGAACGGGTACGGCCGTCTCGTTCCACGGCAGGGTGTCCCGGCTGTGGCCGTGGACGGAGGCGACACCTTCGAGGGCGACGCGTTGATCCTGGCGATGGGTTCCGAATCGACGCTGCTCCCGTTCCTGCCGGAGGATCCGCGCGTGGTCACCAGCGAAGGCCTCCTCGACGTGGAGTCTGTCCCGCCCCGGTTGGCCATCATCGGCGGCGGAGTGATCGGCTGCGAGTTCGCCGCCATCTTCGCCGAGCTCGGTTCGCACGTGACGGTCGTGGAGCTTCTGGACCAACTGCTGCCAGGAGAAGACAAGCGCGTCGCGCAAACGCTCCAACGGGCGTTCAAGAAGCGTGGTATCGACGTGCGGGTGAAGACCACGGTCGAGGGTGTCGACGTGGCTTCGGGCGCTGTGACCCTGCGCCTGGCGGGCGGAGCTACGGTTGATGCGGACCTCGTTCTGCAGAGCGTCGGGCGTCGTCCAGTCAGCGAGGGCGTGGGTCTCGCGGAGGTGGGCATAGCTACGGAGCGCGGCTTCGTGACCGTGGACGAGACGCTCCGCACGTCGTCGCCTCACGTGTTCGCGGCCGGAGACGTGGCCGGACCGCCTCTCCTCGCCCACTGGGCCTATCACCAAGGCGCCATCGCTGCCGAGAACGCGGTGACCGGGTCGCAGATCCAGGTCGACCGCAGGGTCGTGCCGAGCTGCGTCTTCACGCACCCGGAGGTGGCCAGCTGCGGGCTCACCGAGGTCCATGCTGCTCAGGAAGGTCTCGCCGTCGAGGTGGCTCACGTCCGGTTCAACGGCAACTCCAAGGCGGTGGTCGAGGGCGAGGAAGACGGCTTCGTCCGGATAGTGGCCGAGCCCGAGACGGGAGTGGTGCTCGGCGCGTCCATGGTGGGGCCACGGGTCACCGAGCTTGTGCACGAGCTGGCAGATCGGAAGAGCGTCGTGTAGGGAAAGAGTATAGGATAGGGTGGTGATGTCGGGGGGGGGGGGGGGGGGTGTGA
>CAYMTC010000102.1:0-6694 GCA_964393265.1 uncultured Thermoleophilia bacterium | reverse complement strand
CACCCTCACGATCGTGGTAGAGAACGGTAATCCAATGGGCATCCACAGTCTCAGCGACCTGGCCCGTGACGACCTCATCGTCGTGCTGGGGGCCGAGGGCCGACCCATCGGCGAGTACGCCAGACGCATCCTGAGAAGGCAGCACATCACGGTGAAGCCGGCGTCGCTGGAAGAGTCGGCCAGAGCGGTCCTCACCAAGGTCGAGTTGGGCGAGGCCGACGCCGGCATAGTGATGGTGACCGACACCGTCGCTGCACACGGAGAGGTGGACGACGTGCCCATCCCCACCGACGAGAACACCCTGGCCACCTATCCCATCGCCGCCCTTAAGGACGCACCCCACCCCGCAGAGGCGCAGGCTTTCGTCGACTACGTGCTGTCGGCAGACGGCCAGGCCACTCTTGAACGGTTCGGGTTTCTGCCCGCGGCCGAGGACTGACTCGAGAGGAGTGAAGCTGATGGCTCCACAGGACCCCACACACGACCCCTATGAGGAGCTACGCAGCGCCTTCGCCCGCCTCGTCGCCGACCACCGGATCGGTGGACGGATGATGGAGGTGAGGTGCTCCCGCCTCACGGCAGAGGAGGCGATCGGGAAGCCCAAGCACGATGACTACCCCATCGTCCGCGGTCGCGAGTTCATGGTCGCCGCCAGGATGGACGGAGCAGAGGGTCAGGCGTTCACAGACACGTGGCTAGGTGACTACAAAGCCGACCTGAACGACGTCGTGAACCTCACTCTGGACAACAACTACACGCGCGCCGTCTTCATCGCCAGCCTGAACGCAGTATGCCGATCCCTGGGCCTCGTGGAGGGCACGATCCACTGCAAGGACGACGACCCCATCGAGTGTGCGGACAAGCTGGTCGAGCACGTGCTCCACAGATGCCCTACGGCCAAGAGGGTCCTGCTGGTGGGGTGTCAGCCCAGGATGGTCGAAGTGCTCGCACATAGCTTCGACCTCCGAGTCAACGACCTGGACGCCGAGAACATCGGCACGCAGAAATCGGGCGTCACGATCAGCGGCCCCGACCA
This sequence comes from uncultured Thermoleophilia bacterium, assembly GCA_964393265.1. Taxonomy (GTDB): domain Bacteria; phylum Actinomycetota; class Thermoleophilia; order UBA2241; family UBA2241; genus UBA6103. The sequence continues at coordinate 5,658 of CAYMTC010000102.1, read as the reverse complement.
GTTGGCCGCCAACCTGGAGTGGGCCGACTGCGCCGTTGTCACAGGCACGACTGTCGTCAACGGGACATCCCCGGAGTTCCACGGCAAGCTGCCCACCATCTACTACGGCGTGACCATAGCCGGGGTAGCCTACCTCTTCGGACTCGATCGCTTCTGTCACTGCGGGCGGTAAGCTGGAACCCACGGAGCGTCTCGAAGGTGGGCCGGAACGCATGAGCATCTCGAAGGTGGGCCGGAACGCATGAGCATCTCGAAGACACGTGGTCTCCTGTACACGATCGCCAGGCTGCTGGGTGACGTGAGCGCCGTGCGCAGGGGTACGGCGGGCAAGCGGATCGCTCGACGGGTGGTCGGCAAGGCGACCGGGCGCGGGATGAGCAAGCTGTTCAAGTAAGAGCGGCGGCGGCACGCCGCACGGGCTGACCGGGTGGCGAACAGGGATGAGCCACGCTCACAGGCGACACGCGCGCCCAAGGCCTGCTGCTACAGAGATGTCAAGCTGACTTGACACCTACGCGCTGTGACGACTACCATGATGTCAAGCTGACTTTACGTCGTGGGAGGAGCGATCGTCAGCAGGCTCAAAGAGTGGCGAGAGGCGCGCGAGCTGACGCAGCAGGAGCTCGCGCGCCGCGTGCAGGTCTCGCGCCAGTCCATCATCGCTCTTGAGTCTGGCAGGTACCGCCCAACGACGGTGCTGGCGCTGAAGCTGAGCGAGGTTCTCGGTGTGCGCGTGGAGGACGTTTTCTCCCTGGAACCCCAGGATTGGGACTGAGAGCCGGACGCGGATGAGGTGATCGACGATGGCGATGCATACCTCAGACAAGCGAGCGCGCTGTGAGCGGCGCCTCAACATCTACATCGGGGCCGGGGCTCTGTACATCGCGGCTGCTGCGGTGTACCTGGTCATGCAATGGCAGCATGGTGAGCTCGCCCGACCGACCAACCTGCTCTGGCTCGTCGGAGCAGCAGCGTTCGCGTGGGGCATCGTGCACTCGCTACGCATCCGCGCCGAGCTACGACAAGGGGAGATCGTCGCACTGGATGAGCGGCAGCAGGCAGCCGCTGGCAAGGCCGGCTTGGGCGCGGTCAAGATCATGACTTTCGTCACCACGATCGTGGTGGGAGTGCAGACAGCCGTGAACGGCTCGCTTCCGCTCACACCCACCCTGCTTCTTCTGGCACTCCTGGCAGTCTTCTACGGCGAGTACGTCTACCACCTGCGCCGCATGAGCTGACGGCTACGCGACTGGCCCGAACATACTCGGCCAGCTCGCGGAGTCCGCCGGCAGCTCGCAGGACATGCGCCCATCCTGGACGGCAGTCGGCCTATGCCCGACCCGCGGTGAGCAGCCGCACCTGGCGGGTGGGATCCCGCCTGAACAGCCGGATGGCCCAGAGGTAGCTCACGACACCGATGAGGACGCACCAGACGATGGCCAGTATGGCGTTGCTCCCGATCGCGGTCCCGATGAGCAGACCCCGGACGGTCTCGATCATGGGCGTGAAGGGCTGATACTCAGCGAACCACCGGAGTGCAGTCGGCATCGAGTCGGTCGGGACGAAGCCGCTACCGAGGAAGGGCAGCAGGATCAGGGGCATCGGCAGATTGCTCGCACTCTCCACGCTCTTGGCCACAAGGCCGAGCGCGACCGACAGCCACGTGAGTGCCAGGGTGACCATGGCGAGTATGCCGATCGCCGCCACCCACTCCGACACATCGGCATTGGGCCGGAATCCGATGGCCAGAGCAACGCCCACGACGACCAGCAGACCGCCCAGCGTCTGGATCGTGCTGCCGAGAACGTGACTCGTGAGCACCGCGCCCCGAGAGATGCCCATGGTGCGGAACCGGGCGATGATCCCTTCGGCCATGTCCATCGAGACCGACACCGCCGTCCCTTGAGCCGCACCCGCTACAGCGGCGAGGAGAATGCCGGGGACGACATAGTCGATGTACTCCGCGCTGGCACCCGTCACGACACCCAGTCCCGCCCCGAGCGTTCCGCCGAAGACGTAGACGAACAGCAGCAGGAAGACGACCGGCATACCGATGACGAGCAGCGTCACCGAGGGGTACCGCACTATGTGCTTGAAGTTGCGGCGCAGCATCGTGACCGCGTCCCGCAGGGCGTACGCTTGTGTACTCATGATGACCGTTGACCTTGTTCGGCTTGGCCAGTAAGGACCAGGAAGACGTCATCCAGGTCCGGCTGGTGGATGGAGAGGCCATCCACTGGGATAGGGACGCCAGCGAGCCGATCCAGCAGACCTCGCAGAGAGTGGACCCCGCCGTCGCTAGGGACCTCCAGTGTCAGAGCATCGTCATCTCTGTCGTACGAAGCAAGGACCTGGGTGGCGGCTTCGAGAGCCGCCGTGTCAGGGAACTGCAGTGTGACGTGCCCGCCGGGGATGAGCCTCTTGAGCTGTTCGGGCGTGCCCTCCGCGACCAGCTTGCCGTGGTCGAGCAGGGCGACCCGGTCGGCCAGCTGATCCGCTTCCTCGAGATAGTGTGTGGTGAGGAAGACTGTGACACCGCCCGCGACCAGGTCTTTGACGATGCGCCAGACGGCGCGGCGGCTACGCGGGTCCAGCCCGGCGGTGGGCTCATCGAGGAAGATGACCTCGGGGTCACCCATGAGGGTCATCGCCAGATCAAGCCGGCGGCGTAAGCCACCGGAGTAGGCCGCGGCCGGTTTGTGGCTGTCCTCGGCAAGATCGAGCCGTTCCAGGAGATCGCCGATCCGTCGCCTGCCCTCCACGCGTCCAAGATGGTTGAGATCGGCCATGAGGGCGAGGTTCTCTTCGCCGGTAAGAAGGTCGTCGACGGCGACAGACTGGCCGGTGACACCGATACGGCTGCGCACAGCATCGGGCTCGCGCTCTATGCTGAACCCGGCCACGAGCGCCTCACCGGCATCGGCCCGGATCAGAGTGGACAGGATGTGCACCGTCGTCGTCTTGCCCGCACCGTTCGGACCCAGCAGAGCGAAGACGGAGCCCGCGGCAATATCCAGGTCGATGCCGTCGAGCGCGACGTGGCTGCCGAACGACTTCCGCAGACCTCTGACCCTCACCGCAGAAGCGGGCCGGTCGGCGCTCATGTCTCGGTCCTCGAGATCGTCGACGTTGCCGCCGTGTCCTTCGAGACCTCGCCGGGAGCCGCGAACGAGCGGTAGACCGTGATGTTGCCCATGGACGTGTGTGCTCGGACCTCGACTGTGTCCTCGTCAGGACCGGGATGGCCGACGACAGTCAGGTCGTTCTGCACCAGACCATGACCGGTCTTGACGTCCAACCAAGCGGAAACACCGTCTCGAACGCCTATCTCCAGCGATCCGTACGCACTCTGGGCAACGACGGAGCCGCGAGAGACCTCGCCAAGACGAACGTCGCCGTTGGCGGTCTTAGCCGCAATGGTCGTCCCGGCACGGTCGACAGTGATGGCACCGTTGGCTGCGCTCACGCGCGCATCACCCGTGATCTCACCGATCCACGTTTCGCCGTTGGAGTTCTTGATCGCTGCCGACCCGTGGATCGCGCCGATCCTGACCGCGCCGGCCGTCTTGATGTCCGCGTGGCCGGCGGCCTCTCTGACGTACACGTCGCCCGCACCGGATCTGAGCTCCACCTTCCCGGCCTCCTCCAGGTGGATGTCGCCCATTCCCGTCCGATAGGAGCAATCACCGAGACGGCCGGTAGACCACAGTGACCCGAGGCCCGCTGTCCCTCGCAGACTCGACCCCGCCGGCAGTTCTATCCGCACGTCGATCGACTCGCGCCCACCCCATGGCGCCCATTGGCGCCACGACCTGGGCGCCTTGATGTGCAGGATGCCGCCCGAGCACTCAACGAGAGTCTCCTCGGCAAGTGCCACATCTGACTTCTTGGAGGGATCCGTCGGAAGGACCTGGACGACGGTGTCGCGCCGATGACTGGCGCCAATGCGCAGGTCGGCGACACCGAGCTCCAGACTGACCGAGATGGGTCCAGGGGTGTCGAAGGTCGGCATCAGGATGCTCCTGTCGGTCGGCGCGTCGTCACGGTATCGGTGCACATCTCGCGGAGCAGCAGCAGCCAAGCAGCGGCGACCGCTAGCGCACCCATCCGGTGTAGCTCTGAGCGCCTTGCGGCGTGTGCTGTACGCGGCGGCGCGCCGGACCCGATCGTTCCACAGCGGCGACGGTCGCGCGCACAAGCCAGGCGTTGACGGACATGCCCTCCTCTGCCGCCGCCTGCTCCACGCGCGACTTCACGTGCTCCGGCAGCCGGAGATTGATGCGTGAGATCTCGACCTCGTCGCCTTCGGCCCCCGTACGGGCGCGCCAGCTGCTGGCGGTGACGCTCTGCGTCTCGGCGGGTTCTTCTGAACGTTCGGCCGGCGGGAGGTCGACCACGAACTCGAGCTCCCGCCCATGGAGCCGCAGCTCCACCGAACCTGGCGCGAGCTCGAGAGTGATCTCCTCAGCCGCCGCGGACAGTGCGTCTTGCACGGCAAGGCGGATCGCGGCCTCAAGCAGCGTGACGAGTCGTCCGGCCAAAGCACGAGCCTCGTCCCCGCCTGCCTCAGCCGCCGACTCAAGCTGTCGGCGGACGCTCTCACTGTAGGAATCAAGGTTCATGACGTCATGATGATGCCATTCTGATGCCATGTCAAGAGCATGAGGTGCCAGACCTGTGCCTTGAAGGAAAACGGCGCGAGTCCGGCTCGGACACACGCGGCGACAGCGAGCACCATCATCATGGCGAGGAAGCGGTTGCGGAGATTCGGATTCAGCCGCACTGCACTCGGCTGGCCGCAGGCGCTACAGGCCGCGCTCAGCGCGCTCCTTACTCGGCTGGTGCGCGAGGCTCCGCTTCAGAACGAGTGGTCTGATGGGCGGGGACCCAGCGGAACGCCGCGAAAGCAAGAACGCCGAAGCCCACGCCCGCGAGGATCAGCGCCACAGCGACGACGATGCTGAAGCTCGATACCTGCTCACCGAAGTAAGACATGTTGAGCGCCGTGGCCAATGCGGTCTCCGTCACCCACGTATCGCGTGCCTGATTGGGTACGGGACGACCCTCTTCGTCCTTCGCGGCCGCCGCAGGGTCACTCGTCTCCTCGCCATCTTCGGTCAGGTAGCGGCCCATCTCGGAATAGACGCGTCCACCAGTTGCCAGCAAGGCGTGTACGTGCATGTACTCGGCGAACACCTTGGCCTTGGCACCGCTGTCGATCTCCTGACCGGCGACCGCCTCGGTCGGCAGATTCGATACCTCGATGCCCGCTTCATCGACCGCCTTCTTGATGGCGGCCGGAGTCATGTCCGCAGTGCCCGTGATCTTCTCCAGGGCCATCCTGTCACGGATCTCGCCACGGCTGGCGATGCCCAGCATGAGCGCCGTCAGGCCGAAGGCGATCAGCACAAGCGCCGCGACGTAACCCCCGATCTCGAAGAGCCTCTTCATGTCAGTCTCCCTCAACGGTGGTGCCCGCCAGACACCAGCACTGGAGCGGCAGCGCGCGCTCCTTCACATGTCTATATCTGACCGTTTCTGTCTGCTTTGAACCGGGCGGAGCGTTCGCTGATGAGGCAGGCGCCGAATCGACGGTCGATTCGGCGCGGTGCTGAACTGACAGTGGCCTGTCCGGAGCTAGTTCTCGGCCCGCCGAAC
>CAYMTC010000101.1:0-6697 GCA_964393265.1 uncultured Thermoleophilia bacterium | reverse complement strand
CCGACCACAACACCCTATCCTACACTCTTTCCCTCCACGACGCTCTTCCGATCTCGGCGTAGGCGACCAGCTGGGCCCAGATGTCCTCGGTGACGCCCTCTCCTTCGAGCTTGATGAACTGACCATCGGCGTCGAGCTGCGCGTTACCGTAGTCGTTGACCTCCAGGCCCCAGGAGATCATCTGCAGGGCGGTCGCCACATTGGCCTTGGTGGTGTGGGTCTTGTCCGCGATCTGCCGCAGCCGCTCTGAGCTGTTGCCTGACGTGCCGTGCTGGGCGCCGCTCACCTCGTAGGGCTCGAGAGCGGCGTGGATCTCGGCGGTGAGGCCGACCTGGATGCCGGCATCGGACTCCTCGAGGCCATGGGTAGTGCCGTTGTTGAGAGCGATCCAGTCGGCGGAGATGCCATGCGCGTTGAGTCCTTGGATGAGGAACAGAGCTTCATCTGGCGTGGAGAGCCCGCTGGCGCCCTTGATCTCGCCGACCTCGGTCTCCAGGCCCGACCACGTAGGGATGAGTGGGTTGACGGCGAGGTTGGCCAGGAGGTTCTGGTCGTTGGGCAGGTGCGAGGCGTCGATGGCGATAGAGGTGATACCTGCGTCGAACATGGTGGGGATCTCGACCTTGGCCTGCACGAGGTCCGCATCGCTCTTGATGCCGTAGTGGTCGGCGTGGATCGCCACGGGGATGGTGATGCCCATCTCGTTGCACAGGGCGTCGACGATACGCGCCATGTTCCAGTAGTTCACAGCACAGTACGGGCTCTGGCCACCCTCGGACTTGGCGATCTCTATGATGACCGCTGCGTTGGCGCGTTGCGCTGCTCGCAGGGTGCCACGGATGACGAAGATGTTGCGCCCGTTGGCGGCCATGGCGATGGCCTTGCCCTTAGCCCGCATGGCGCGGTCGATGACCTTGCCGCTGACGATCAGCGCTCTGGAATTGGGGAACAGAGCCGCGATGGTGGGCGGACGGCCCACCTGGAGAGCTCTCTCGAGATCCTGTTCGTATGCCATCGAGGCCTCCTTGAGAGGTCGTAGGACGTGGCGCTGCAACGTTCTGGCGCCACCGCTACAAGACATGACAGCGAGTACATGTGTGCCGGATGCGCGAGTCAAGAGCACTTGACGGCGATCCGCGCATCAGACTACGCCGAATGGGGCGGCGCCACCACCGCCGCGGCCGTCTTCATGCCAGTCAGTCGATAGGCACGCAGGGCATCCGCCGCTCCAGCCACGCGGGTGACCACCATGCGGTCTTACCCATGAGACACATGGCCGCCGGCACCAGCATCATGCGCACGAGGACCGCGTCGAAGATGATGGCGGCGGCGATGCCTATGCCGAGCTCCTTGGTGAGCGCGATGCTGGTGAACGAGAAGGAGCCAGCGATGACCACCACCAGCGCCGCAGCGCTCACGATGACCCGTCCGCTGCGCGTGAGGCCTGCCTCCACACCCGCGGCCGCACTGTGTGTACGGTCCCATGCCTCACGCATGCGGGCCAGGAGGAACACCTCGTAGTCCATGGTCACACCGAACAGGGCACAGAAGATGATCACTGGCATGATGACGTCGATCTCGCCGCTGCTGGTGTAGCCCAGGATGCTCTCGAAGCGGCCATGCTGGAAGACGAACACGAGGGTGCCGTAGGCCATGAGGATAGTGAACGCGTTGGCGACGACCGCCTTGAGCGGCACTAGGAGGCTGCGCGACAGTAGCAGGAGGATGAGATAGGTGACGCCGACGATGACCCCGGCGACCCAAGGGAAGCGACCGAAGAGACCGTCGAAGAAGTCGGTCCTGGAGGCCGACTCGCCGGCGACGGCCAGGCTGCAACCGTCGGGGGGCGTGAGCTGCCGCAGGCGGCGCACAAGGTCAGAGGCGCTGGCCGAGCTTGGCGACGATGAGGGCGACACCCGGAACACCGCCACGCCGTCGCCCACCGTCATCTCGACGAGCTGCTGGAGGCCCGCGATGTCTTCGGCGGTGATGGTGCGGCCGGCGACGGTGACCGGCTCGCCAGTCTGGAGCGCCGGCTTGGCGACCGTCCAGAAGGCGACCAGCGCCAGCGGGGAGTCCACTCCAGGCAGGTCGACCACACTTGTGATATCCGCGACTCCCTTCTCGGCCGCGATCTGACGGCCGAGGCCCCACGACCGCACGAGGTTCTCAGCACTGAGGGGGTCTTGGCCCTCAGGGAACGTGACGGCCACGCTGATCGGCGACAGTGCACCGAGGTCGAAGTCACGCGACAGGATGTCGTAACCCTGACGGGACTCGGCAGAGGTGGGGAGCACGGTCGCGGTGGGCATGGTCATCTTGGTCGATGTGATGGGCGAGACGATGAGGGCGACGGCGCCAAGGGCCACCAGTAGGAACACGAGGGGCCACTTGAGGACCGCGCGCGACCAGGTGCGCCAGAAGCGAGAGGTGTGGGCGTCGACGCGGATGATGCGGAGGCGGTGGATGCGATGTCCCAGTATGCCGAGCAGGGCGGGTAGCAGGGTGACTGCCGCCAGGACCGAGAAGCCCACCACGATCGCGCCTGCGAGACCGATGCTGCGCAACGCCGGGAAGGGGAAGAAAGCCAGACCGAGGATGCCCACGGCGACGGCGAGGCCGCTGTAGTAGATGGAGCGGCCGGCGTGGGCGACGGTCGCCTCGACCGCGTCGCCGACCGTGCCGCCGCCGGCGAGCTCTTCGCGGAAGCGCGCCACGACGAAGAGCGCGTAGTCGATGCCTACGGCGAGGCCCAGGAGTGAAGCGAGGTTCATAGCGAAGACTGAGACGTCGAAGCAGCGGGCGAGGAGGTAGATGGTCCCTAAAGTGACGCTGACGGCGGCGCCTCCCGACATCACGGGTAGCGCGGCGGCGACCACCGTGCCGAAGACCAACACGAGTGCGACGAGGGCCACGGGCAGCGCCCATGCCTCCGCCACGCGCAAGTCACGCTCGGAGGCGAGGGAGATGTCGTGGTTCACGGCCGGTTCGCCGGTGACGTACGTGCGCAAGCGCGTATGTACGATCGCCTTCCGCACGGCCTCCACCTGGCCTTGTACCTCCTGCTGCGTCGTGCTGAAGACGAGGACGGCTACCGTTGTATGACCGTCGGGCGAGATGAGCCTGTCGTCGCCGGTCCCGCCGTACGTGAGGGTGCCGGTAAGGCCGGGCAGGGAGCCGGGTGTCAGTCTGCCCAGCGCTTGCTCGGCCGCTGTCTGGAACGCTTGGCTCTTGACCTGCAGCTCGTCGTTGGTGAGCACGACCTGCAGCGACGTGAAGCCGGTGCCCAGGCGCTCCTCGAGCAGGCGGGCGGCGCGTTCTGACGGCGAGCCTTGGTCGGCGAAGCCGCCGCCTGTGAGCACGTCGCTGAGGTAGAAGGTGGAGACGAAACTCACGACGAACGCTGCTGCCCACACGGCGACCACCAGCCAACGACGGCGGTAGCAGAAGCGGCCCAAGACGCCGAAGATGCGACTGCCGCCGGTGGAGCAGCCGTTGGCGCCGCGTCCCAGAAGACTGGGTGGAGTGGCAGGACGAGGCATGACGCGGCTGACCCTACCGGCCTGCGGGGCGCAGCCCGTCGACGTAGGTCTGGACGGCGCGCTTGGCATCCGGGCGTATCTGCGTCTTGACCGGACCCAGGTCCACGCCGCGCAGCGTCGTCAGGCCGTGGACCAGTGCCCAGAGCCCGTAGGCGGTAGTCGCCAACTGGCGCGGGGTGAGCTCACGCAGCACCCCGCGCTGCATGCCCTCGGCCAGGGTCTCCCGGAGGGCCTGTACGGCGGCCAACCCCACCGAGAGGTCGACGGCGGGGGGGAGGGGCCGGGTGGTGCTGTCGAGGATGCAGAGCAGATCCGCCGGGTTCTCGTCGGCGAACCGCAGGTATGCCATGGCCAGAGCGACGAGGCGACGGTCGGGGGGCAGTGAGCGCGGCACCTCGTCGATGCACGCTTTGAGCATGAGGAAGGACTCACGGGTGAGCGCGGCGAGCAGTGCATCCCGGCCCGAGTAGTACTTGTAGAGCGCGGCTGGGCTGAAGTCGGCACGCCGCGCCACCTCGCGCATGGTGATGCCGTCGGCACCACTCTCGAGCATGACAGCCCGCGCCGCACGCAGGATGTCGCGTCTCGTCTTGTCGTGGCGCCGTCTGCGGCGCTCCTGGGTGGCGTCGGGCGGGTCTTCGTGGACAACCATGTGAACACCGTTCCTTTTCGTGAACGATGTTCACTATTGTGGCCGATGTTCAGCAGATGTCAAGCGGCGCTGCGAAAGCCTCGACCGGGTGGTCGCGCACGCGTCCTGCATGCGGGAGTGAAGGCCCGACAACGGAAGCTGATAGCGTTCAGCATGCTGGAGGAGGGCGCCCCGAGGTTGTGCGCCGTGGCGCGGCGACTCAGAATCACGGTACACCACGCTCCCCGCGGCACCCGGCCCAGTGGGCCAGTCGCTCACCCGGCCGGCCGCGCGGGGAGTCGCTGTCCACGGACTCGGCATGCTCAGAGGTGCGTGACTATGCGACTCACCGTCACCGTGAACGACGTCGACTACGACCTCGACGTGTCTCCCACGATGCGGCTCATCGACCTTCTGCGCGACGAGCTGGGTCTCACGGGCACCAAGGAGGGATGCTCGGAGGGCGAGTGCGGAGCCTGTACGGTGCTGGTCGACGGCAAGGCGGTGGACTCGTGCCTCATGCTGGCGGCGCAGGTCCGTGGCAGACGTGTGCTCACGATCGAGGGGCTTGCGCAGAACGGTGAGCTCGACGCGCTCCAGCGATCGTTCGTGTATCACATGGCCGTGCAGTGTGGGTTCTGTACACCGGGCATGATCATGTCGGCCAAGGCGCTGCTCATGGAGCATCCCAGTCCTAGCGAAGAGCAGATCCGTCGCGCGCTGGCAGGCAACCTGTGCCGCTGCACCGGGTACTCAGCGATCGTGACTGCCGTCAAGGCGGTCGCCGACTCTCCTGGCGATGAGTGAGGGCGGCAGCATCGCTGGCCTGCCGCCCGAGCCGGCCTTCTCTGCGCCTGCCGATGCACAAGAGTTGGTGGCCGCCCTGCGTGCCGCCACGGCGGCGACCTGCGTGCTGGCCGGGGGCACCGACCTGGTACTCTCCCTGAGACGAGGTGACCGCACCCCCGACACCATCATCGACCTCTCGGGTGTGAGTGAGCTTGCCGGGGTCAGTCTGGCCGACAGTCAGGTGCATGTGGGCGCCATGACGACCTTGACGGCGCTGGCCGGCGACCCCGTGGTGCTTGCCCATGCTGCGTGTCTGGCGCAGGCCGCCGCCGAGGTGGGCTCGGTCCAGATCCGTAACGTCGCCACCGTCGGCGGCAATGTCGCCAATGCATCTCCCTGCGGCGACACCATCCCGGCACTCCTCGCGCTCGATGCTCAGGTGGGCACGCTTGACGCGGCCGGCCGTCGGCTCACCAGACCTCTGTCCGACGTCGTGGTGGGCTACGAGCGGAGCAGCCTAGCCCACGACGAAGTCATCACGGAGTTGGTCTTCCCGGCGGCTTCTCCCGCGACCCGGTCTGCCTTCGCCAAGGTCGGCTCACGGACGGCGGTCACCATAGCGCGTCTGAGCATAGCGGTGGTCGTGGAGCACGATGCTGGCTCGGGTCGACTGTCGCGGCCGCGTGTCGCGCTCGGCGCTCTGGGAGAGACCGCGTTCCGGGCGCCAGACCTGGAGCGAGTCTTGGATGGCCGCTCCGCCGACGAACAGACGCGGCAGGCGTTCGCCGAAGCGTGCACGCTGGCCGTGGACAGGGCCATACCCGGCCGCTACTCCCAGGCGTACAAGAGAGAGGCCGCCGTCGGGCTGGCGGACGATGTCTGGCAGGCCCTGTGGTGGGGGGCGGCGTGAGCACAGCCGTGACGCAGACGCACGTGGGCCAGGAGCTGCGCTCTGTGGGGCGCACGTACCCCATCGCCGATGCGGCACAGAAGGTCACCGGCGAGTTGGTGTTCGGCAGCGACATGCGTCTGCCGCGCATGCTCTATGCTCGTCTGCTCCTCAGCCCTGTCGCGCACGCTCTGGTACGACGCGTCGACGCGCGCCGAGCCGAGGCTGTGCCCGGTGTCGTCAAGGTGTTCTCACATCTCAACGCTCCCATGCGTCCCTACTGCCGAGCGCGGCTCGTCCCCGATCAGGAGCTAGCGCCCGACGACGAGACGCTGTTCGCCGAGCACGTACGTCATGTCGGCGACCGTGTCGCGGCGGTCGTCGCCACGAGTCAAGCCATCGCCGACGCCGCCGTCAAGCTCATCGACGTGGACTACGAGGAGCTGCCGGCGGTACTCACCCCCTCGCAGGCTCTGCAGGACGATGCGCCGCTCATCCATCCAGGCGGTAACCTCCTGCACACGTGCCACATGGAGTGTGGCCAGCACGTGCCAGCTCCTGCGGATGCCGTGGTGGTCGCCACCGAGGTGAGCACGCCACGCATCCACCATGCCGCGCTGGAGCCGCACCTGTGTCTTGCTCAGTACGACGCCTCGGGCAAGCTCACGATCTGGGCGGCCAACCAAGGTTCCTACGGCATCCGCCTCGTGGTCGCCGACCTACTGGGCCTCGACTACCACAACGTACGCGTCATCAAGGTCCCCATGGGCGGCTCGTTTGGAGGCAAGTCCGAGTACATCCTCGAGCCGGTCACGGCCTTCATGGCTCTTGTCACCCGCAGGCCTG
>CAYMTC010000100.1:3704-6699 GCA_964393265.1 uncultured Thermoleophilia bacterium | reverse complement strand
GTGCAGCCGCTCATGATCTGCACCCATGCCTGGTAAGGCCGCTCGCGATGTGTCGGCAGGTCTCCGCTGAGCACGTCGCTCTCGGCGAAGCACCCAACGTGGGCCGGCGTGTCGTCGGCGCTCTGCAGAAGGTTGGCCACCTCGTTCGAGAGCAGGTGGAGACTCTGCGTGCCCAGCGCCAGGTCCACGAACGGGAACCGCTCGAAGAGATCCTCCTGGGCGGTCTGAGGCAGGCACCCCGTGACGATGACGCGGGTACCGGGACGTTCGCGGCGCAGCCGTCCTGCCAGGCTGAGGTGGCCGGCAAGCCTGTCGTCGGCGCTGCGCCGCACTGTGCAGCTGTTGTAGAGCAGGACCTCAGCGTCTTCGGGTGCCTCGGCGCGGCGCAGCCCGATGCTCTCGAGCGCCGCGCGGATGCGCTCGGCGTCGTGCTCGTTCATCTGACAGCCGAAGCTTCTGAGGTAGTACGCGCTCTGTGCCATCGTCACGTCGCGCCGTCCGAGCTCAGACGCGGAGGGATCTTCCTGCAAACACTACTTGGCGTAGTCCACCGCTCGGCTCTCGCGGATCACGGTGACCTTGATCTGGCCGGGGTAGTCGAGCTGGCCCTCGATCTCCTTGGCGATCTCATGCGCCAGCAGACTTGCTGCGTCGTCGTCTATCTCGCCAGGCTTCACCATGACCCTGACCTCGCGGCCGGCCTGGATAGCGTAGCTCTTCTCGACGCCCTTCTTGGACTCGGCGATGTGCTCTAGCGCCTCGAGACGCTTGATGTAGCTCTCGAGCGTCTCGCGGCGGGCGCCGGGCCGCGCGGCCGACACAGCGTCCGCGGCCTGCACGAGGACAGCCTCCACGGTCTGCGGCTCCACGTCGCCGTGGTGGGCGGCGATGGCGTGGCAGACACTCTGTGACTCGCGGTACTTGCGCGCCAGTTGCTCCGAGATCTGCGCGTGCGATCCGTCGACCTCGTGGTCCACAGCCTTGCCGATGTCGTGCAGCAGACCCGCACGGCGGGCGATCTTGGGGTTGGCGTCCAATTCGGCCGCCATGATGCCTGCAAGGTGCGCCACCTCGACAGAGTGCGCCAGCACGTTCTGGCCATAGCTGGTGCGGAACTTGAGCCGTCCCAACACCCGGACGAGTTCAGGGGCCAAGCCGTGGATGTTCGTGTCGAAGCACGCCTGCTCGCCCGCCTCCTCTATGACAGCATCGACCTCTGCCTTGGCCTGGTTGTACATCTCCTCGATGCGTGCCGGGTGGATGCGGCCGTCCACGATGAGTTTGCTGAGGGTGAGTCGTGCGATCTCACGACGCACACCGTCGAAGCCCGACAGCACCACAGCCTCGGGTGTGTCATCGATGATGAAGTCGATGCCGGTGATGCTCTCCAGGGCGCGGATGTTGCGTCCCTCGCGACCGATTATGCGGCCCTTCATGTCATCTGAAGGCAGATTGACCACCGAGACCGTCGTCTCTGCCACGTGATTGGCGGCCGTGCGCTGGATGGAAAGTGACAGGATGTTGCGCGCCCTGCGATCGGCCTCGCGACGGGCGTCCTCCTCGACGGCGCGCACCATCTTGGCCATCTCGTGGCGGACCTCTTCCTCGGTCTGCTTGAGGAGCATCTCGCGAGCTTGCGCTCCCGTGAGGCCCGAGATGTGCTCCAGGGTCGCGCGCTCCTGCTCCTGCAAGCTCTTGAGTTCTTCCTGGAGTCGCGTAGCGGCGGTCTCTTGCTCGCGCACAGCGAGTTCGCGGCGGTCCAACTCGAGGGCTCGGGCGTCGGCCTGACTCTCGCGCTGTGTGACGCGCTGCTCTATGCGGCTGAGCTCGGTACGCCGTTCGCCGAGCTCGGCCTCCACGTCGGCGCGCACCCGGTGGCGCTCCTCTTTGGCCTCGAGACGCGCCTCCTTGAGCACTGCGTCGGCCTCGCGTTTGGCGTCTCGCATGACGCGCTCGGCCTCACGTTCTGCGGCCGCCAGCCGGCCACGAGCCAGGTAGCGACGAGCTGCATATCCAACGGCGAGCCCTGCGATGAGGGCTACCACGATGTACACCACGTTCATGTGAACCCCTTACGGTCGCGGCGCACGAAAAAAGGCTGAGCGACTTGCCCAGCCCGCGCCATCACGTGTGCGAGTCACGTGGTGCAGCAACACATCGGAATGCAGCCAGCGAAGAGGAGCCCAGTCTCAGGTGGCGGTGCTACGACCTCCTCTGACCATGGCGGTTGCTCCTCGTCGTCGACTACAGATCACGTAAGTTCGGCACTGTCGTGCCGTTGCAGACCACGTGGTGTCCCGGTACTTGGACGCTTGTCCAAGTGCAAGTCTGGTACCGATTGTACGGTCTGCTCGCGACAGGTGTCAACGAGGCGCGTAAGCCACACGCCGCTCTACTCCCCACCGCTGGAGCTCCAGCGCTGCACTGCGGAGTAGGCTACGTCGCTGGCGAAGCCCCTGCGGAGAAGGAATTGGTAGGCGCGGCGTCTGCCCGCCTCGTCGCTGGGGGCGCACGGCTGGCCGCGCCGGGCCAGCGCCACGAAGGCGCGGTCTGCCTCGTCCTCCTTGTCTGCGCTAGCGTGCACCACAGCCGCGATGACGTCGGCTGCCACGCCCAGCGCTGCTAGCTCACGCTGTATCCGCGCCGCGCCCCACCCGCTGAGGTGGCGCTTGTCGTGGGCGAACGCCGCTGCGAAGGCCGCATCATCGATGAGGCCCTCCGACTGCAGCCTGTCAAGCACTGCCGCGACCGTCTCGGGGTCGTGCCCTTTGCGCTGCAGCCGCTGCCTGATCTCCTCACGAGAGCGGGCCCGCTGGGCCAGGAGGCGGTAGGCGTTGTTCAGCGCGACCTCTTCACTGGTCTCGCGGCGCAGCTGCACCGCCTGCTCATCGGTGAGCTCCCGTCCTTCCCACAGCGCGAGGCGCACGAGCGCTGCCTGCGAGAGCGAGCCGATGGACTGCCCATCGATATTGACGGCCACTCGCCCCGTGGACGT
>CAYMTC010000100.1:0-3694 GCA_964393265.1 uncultured Thermoleophilia bacterium | reverse complement strand
CGACCTGCGTGTTCTCTACGAGTAACGCCTTAGCATTGGCGCGGCCTTGCCCGATACGCGCGTCCTTGTAGCTGTAGAAGGCGCCGCTCTTCTGCACCACGTCGCAGGCGACGCCGAGATCGAGGAGTGAGCCCTCGCGTGAGATGCCGGTGCCGTACATGATGTCGAACTCGGCCTGTTTGAAGGGCGGTGCTACCTTGTTCTTGACGACCTTGACTCGCACCCGGTTACCGACGGCGTCGGTACCATCTTTGAGTGTCTCTATGCGTCGGATGTCGAGCCGGATGGTGGCGTAGAACTTGAGGGCCTTGCCCCCGGTGGTGACCTCGGGGTTGCCGAACATGACGCCGATCTTCTCGCGGAGCTGGTTGGTGAAGCAGGCGATGGTGCCGCTCTTGTTCAAGGTGCCGGCCAGCTTGCGCAGTGCCTGACTCATGAGACGTGCCTGCAAGCCGACGAAGCTGTCACCCATCTCGCCTTCGATCTCTGCCCGTGGCGTAAGAGCCGCCACGGAGTCGATGGCCACAAGATCCAGCGCACCGCTGCGCACCAGCATCTCGGCGATCTCGAGAGCCTGTTCGCCGTAGTCGGGCTGCGACACGAGCAGATCATCCACGTTCACACCGATGGCCTTGGCATAACTGGGATCCATGGCGTGCTCGGCATCGATGAACGCAGCCTTGCCGCCCATCCTCTGGACCTCGGCGATGAGGTGGTACACCAACGTGGTCTTGCCCGAGGCCTCTGGTCCGAAGATCTCCATGACCCTGCCACGTGGCACACCGCCGACTCCCAAGGCGATGTCGAGGGCCAATGAGCCTGTGGGCACGACTTGGATGTCGGCGCCGGCTGAGTGGTCGCCCATGCGCATGACGCTGCCTTTGCCGAAGCTGCGCTCGATCTGGGACAGTGCGGCCTCAAGGGCGCGTTCTCTGTTGTCCGATTCCACGGTGCCTGGCTCCTCTCTTAAGCCGCTGTGAACGATGCCAAGGGTGTGTGGACGGCGCCGCCCTTGCCCAGGACACTAGCATAGAGTGTCACAGTGGTCACACAAACCTCTGAGAAGGTGACGTTTTCCAGCGGAAAAGGTTTACCTGGCCGTCTGAAGCGGGCGACGGTGATGTGGGGAAGCCACGTGCGTCTCTCCGGCTGGTATCGACCACTCTCGGTGAGTGCCGTGCTCACTTCGGCCTGCAAGTCTTGGAGGTGAGCGAGGTCATCTGGTGCCGACTGAGCCGGCCGCAGCGCCACTGCTACGACACGTTTTCGTCCTCGTTGGGGCAGGAAGAACGGCGCGCCGAGACCGACCCGGTACGGTTGCAGGCGCACGCGCTTCAGTGACGCTGTCAGCGTCGGGACGGCCGCTGTCGGTGTGTCTCCGAGGAAGCAGAGTGTGAGGTGGAGGGCGCGCGAGGGGCGCACCTCGCCGTGCGCGGCCAGCTGAGTGCGTTGCCACACCGCGAGCTCGTCCAGAAGCGCGCGTGGCAGATCGGCGGCGACGAAGAGCCGCTGCGTCGGTGCGGCTGGGTGCTGGCTGCTCACGCTCCCCGCTTGCAGGTCATGAGGTCACGCTGAGCGGAGCGCATCCAGCAACATGTGCAGGGCGGCGGTGACCGCCTGACGGCGCACCGCCTCCCTGTCCCCCGGGAACGAGCGTCGATCCGCTCGCGTTCCCGCCGGTCCGGCACAGGCGATGAACACTAGACCGACAGGCTTCTGCGGGCTCCCGCCCCCAGGCCCAGCCACACCCGTCGTCGCGAGCC
Source organism: uncultured Thermoleophilia bacterium (assembly GCA_964393265.1). GTDB lineage: Bacteria > Actinomycetota > Thermoleophilia > UBA2241 > UBA2241 > UBA6103. The sequence goes on along the minus strand of CAYMTC010000100.1, from coordinate 1,931 downwards.
CGTACTGTGCGCCGACGGCCCGCCGCACCCCCTGCGCCATTGCTGCCGCTACGTGCTTCGACACGGCGCCGTGCCTGGCAAGGAGATCGGCGGGCACATGTAACAGGTCTCTCTTGACCTCGTCGGCGTAGCTCAGGATGCCTCCGAGGAAATAGTCGGAGCTGCCCGCCAATGTCGTCAGTCTGCCGCCAAGGAGCCCGCCGGTGCAGGACTCCGCCACAGCCACGGTGGCCGACTGCTCGCGGAGAGCGTCGGCCACGAGTCCATCGAGCTCGCGCCCGTCCGTGCTGAACACGGGGAGCGCTGCCGTCAAGGCCTCCGCCAGCCTGTCCGCATGAGCCGCACCCTTGGCGTCCCATGCCGCGATGCGGACTACCACCTCGCCATCGCCGGCGGTGATGCCGATGTCCAATCCGGTGCTGGGTGCGGACCGCAGGACTGTGGCTACCTGCATCTCGCCGACATCGCCGATGCGAAGGATCCGTAGCCGCTGCAGCGCGCGCCCCGACCCAGGTAGATCCTCCAGCACGCCGGGCCACATGGCCATCAGTTCGCGTGGCGGCCCAGGCAGCACCACGACCGTCGTGTCGCCCCGTCGCACGACGGCACCAGGCGCCTGGCCGGCTGGAGCCACGCAGCGCGCTCCCACCGGCAGGAGCGCCTGCTTGGCTGATTGGTCCAGCAACTCCTGCCCGTCGAGGTCTCGACGCTGTGCCAACTCGCGCACACGTCGTTGCACGTGCTGCCAGGCCTCGGCCTCTCGCTGCAGCTTCACGCCCAGAGCATCGGCGACGGCGGCCATCGTCAGGTCGTCGTGCGTAGTGCCCAGCCCGCCGCTCACGACGAGCACCTGTGGCGCCGCGCTCAGCGCCTCAGCGACGGCGTCTCGGATGGCTCGGTGGTCGTCTGGCACGAGACTAAGGCGACGCACCACGAAGCCGCGCTCGATGAGGCTGGAACAGAGGTATGGCCCGTTCGTGTCTCGCACGCGGCCTTGGAGTAGCTCGTCTCCGGTGAGGATGACCCAGGCCGTGGTCTCTTGGGACTGCGTCACGGCTCTCGGTCCTCCGGATCGTCGTGTGTCGGGGCAGCATCGCTACAGTCGGCACCCGTGCCACCGTTGCGCTCAGAGCGCGGCGAACCGCTGAGCAGGTCGCGGGCGTTCCAGAAGTACTCCACACCCGACACGAGCGTGAGGGCCACGGCGATGTAGATGAGCGCCTGCTCGACGACGATGTCGTACGGGAACGACGAGCGGGGCACGAGCAGGAAGAAGGCGGCTAGCGTCTGGCTGACCGTCTTGAGCTTGCCGAGGCGGTCGGCCGGTATGGACACGCCTTGCGCTGCGCCGACCACTCTGAGTACCGTCACCGCCAGTTCACGCCCGATGATGACCATGGCTACCCAGGGCGCCAGCTGCTCCATGCTGACGAGAGCCAGGAGGGCCGCTGAGATGAGGAACTTGTCCGCCAACGGGTCCAAGAACTGGCCCACCGCGGTGATCGTCTTGCGCCGCCGGGCGATGTACCCGTCGAGCTTGTCCGTAGCGGCGGCGACCGCGAAAACGCCGACTGCCAGGTACTCTCCGTAGGGGACCTGAGCGAACAGCAGAGCGAGGAATACTGGGATGAGGAGGATCCGCGCTATCGTGATGCTGTTCGCGAGGTTCACAGCTGCCCCTAGGACCACTTTGGGCTTACGTCTGCCGCAGACTAGCACGCCGTCCGCGGTAGCCGTCAGAGCGCCTCGGCATGCAGGTCCCAGCCTGTGACCTCCACGATGCGCGCTCTGACCAGGTCGCCACGACGACATACCGCGCCTCTTAGCGTCGTCGTGCCGTCCACGTCTGGCGCTTGAGCGTGGATTCTACCAATCCCTTCTCCCAGATCGGAAGAGCACACGTCTGAACTCCAGTCACGAGATTCCATCTC
>CAYMTC010000099.1:0-6807 GCA_964393265.1 uncultured Thermoleophilia bacterium | reverse complement strand
CAGATCGCCTTCGAGCGCCAGAGCAAGGACATGGCGCCCACGATCGCCCAGCAGACAGAGGTCACCGAGAAGCTCAAGGGCGGCCTCACGGCTATGCGCGCCAAGCTCGAGCAGCTCCGCAGTAAGCGCGACGAGCTCGTGGCACGCGCCAAGATGGCCGATGCGCAGACGCAGGTGCACGACGCCATCCGCAGCGTCGACCTTAATGACCCCACCAGCGAGCTCAGCCGCTTCGAAGACAAGATCCGCCGCGAGGAGGCCCGCGTCAAGGGGCAGGCCGAACTCGCGGCCTCATCGCTCGATGCACAGTTCGAGGGGCTCGACGACCTCGCCGCCGACGCGGAGGTCGAGGCACGCCTGGCGCAGCTGAAGTCGGGCGGTTCGACCTGAGCCGCACGAGGCACGACGACGCGGACGACCGCCGGTCACGGTGGTCGTCCTAAGGCTAAGATGGAGGGGGGCGGCCGCCGTACGCCGGCCGCCCCCCTCGCCGTCCTTCTTCATGCCGACGCGGCGCCAGCCCGGCTACCCGAAGAGCTTGGAGAAGCGGCTCTTGAGCTCGTCGATGCCGGGTACGGCGCCGTCGGGTGTGAGCTTGTCGACCATCTTCGGCAACACCGCCGCGAGCTTGTCGGCGAAGCCCTCCTCGTCTTCACCGGCGTCACGAGCCATCGCCTTGACCTCATAGGAGCCGATGGCGGCCTTCACTTCAGCCTTCGTGACCGGCTTGTTCTTGCCGGTCGACACCCACGAGCGTACCTTGTCGCCCAGGCCGGCTGCGTCGAACTTGCCCAGCAGACCGTCGAGGCCGCCGAGGCGGTCCATCAGCTTGCCGACCGCTCCCGCCTCCTTACCGGTAGCGCCGACGTCGCCCAGGCCGACCGCCTCGCTAGCTTTGCGCAGTACATCGTCCAGTCCCATACGCTACCTCCCGTGGACCGGTGATCTGCTTGCGTCGCACCAAGGCGAAACGCCGCAGCCATTCCCGCAAACGCCACGGCCGATCGCTCGTGCTCGACAGCGGCGCATGCGCACCGCCTCAGCGTCGATCCGCGGCGTGCGCGGCGGGACCGCCGCCTGGGCGCTCAAGCGCTCCTTCACGCAGCGGCAGGGACAGCGCGGCAGCCGTGAAGAGCAGAGCGCCCAGACTGAGGATGCCGGCCACCACCAGCCACTCCACCCAACTCGGATAGTAGAAGAGGCTCAGTGCGAACGACGTCTCACCGGCCGGCTGAGGAGTGCCGACAGACACGCCCGGAGGATACGGCACCGTCGCATAGGACAGGCCATTGAGCACGATGTTGACACGATGGACGAAGATGCCCACCACCGCGAGCACGGCGGCCGCCGCCACCCAGCGGCTGTCCAGTCGCAGTCTGCGGACAGCCAACAGCACCAGGGGGAGCGCTAGACCGGCGACGACCTCGAACCAGAAGAACCCTGCGTAGCGGCCCGACAGCAGCCGCTCGATCGGCTCCGCTTCGAAGCTGGCGCCCGGATAGGCAGCCGTGAGCATCTCGCTGAACACCAGGAACGCCTCGACGGCGATGAACACCCCGAGCAGACTCGCCATGGAGGACACCAGGTCGTTGCCGAACGACAGCCTGCCGGTCCGCCGCAGGAGCAGTGCCAGGAGGATCATGAGCCCCATGCCGGAGACCAGCGCCGACGAGATGAACAGCGGCGCCATGATCGCTGAGTACCAGAAGCCGCGCGCGATCTGCAGACCGAAGATCCAGGCGGTGATGGAGTGCAGCAGGATAGCGGCCGGCAGCCCGATCCAGGCCAGCACCGTCTTGAGACGCTCGTCGCGACGAAGATCAGCGTCGCTCGTCCCCGTGCCGAACGCCAGTCGGCTGCCAGCCCGCGCCAGGTCTGCCCGGGTGTAGAGCCATACGTAGCTCGTCGAGATCAAGAAGTAGATGGTGACGATCCCGATGTCCCAGATCAGAGGCGACGTGACGTGCGGGTAGCGGAACAGGTGCCAGACCCTGTCCGGACGGCCGATGTCGGGCAAGAGGAGCAGCGCCGCCAGCATGACCGCCACCGTCGCCTCAAGCACGGCCAGCCGCACGACTGGCTTGTAGCGCACCGCCCCGAACAGACGACCACTCGACGCCACGATAAGGCCACCGGCCGACAGGCCCACGAAGAACATGAACAGCGTGATGTACAACCCCCACATCATGGAGTTGCGCATATTGGTGATAGCCAGTCCCTCACTGAGCTGGTAGATCCAGGCAGCCAGACCGGCCACAAGCACGACCAGCAGGAAGGCGAGCCATGCCCGCAGAGTAGAGCTCATGCTGCCAGGCCGGAACACGCTGCCTGTGACGCTCATCACCGCAGCCCCCTCTTGCGGCGCGGCGGCAGATAGAACACGTGTGGATCGGTGCCGCGCTCCTCGAGCAGCTGATAGCCGCCCCGCTCGCGGATCAGGCGGCTCACCTCGCTCTGCGGATCGTTGAGATCGCCGAAGATCCGCGCCTGCGCCGGACACGACCAGATGCAGGACGGCACCTGACCGTCGGCCAGCCGGTGAACGCACAGCGAGCACTTCTCCATGGTGCCCACCGGCCGCGGCTCCACCATCCCAGTAGCGAAGTCGGTGGGCCGCTCGGGCGTGCCCCAGTTGAACACGCGCACGCCGTAGGGACAGGCGACCATACAGTACCGGCAGCCGATGCAGCGCTCGGGATCCTGCATGACTACCCCGTCTTCCCGCGGATAGGTCGCCGTGACCGGACAGACCTTGGTGCAGGCCGGGTTCTCACAGTGCTGACAGGCGAGTGGCAGCCAGTGCATGTGCAGCTCGCCGTCCTCGGAGTAGGGGGTATCGAGCGCCTCGCCCACCGTGTCGATGCGGTTCCACCACATGCCAAGCGGGACGCTGTTCTCGGACTTGCAGATCACACAGCACGTCCAGCAGCCGACGCAGCGCTCCTGGTCGACCACCATCGCCCAGCGCGGCTTCTGCGACGTGGGGCCGATCTCCCCGTACTCGCGGGACGCCGGGGGCAACGCCTCGATCGGCGAGACCTTGTCAGCCATCGTCCACCTCCCCTGGCGCATGAGCGGAGCCGCCCTCTCGGCCCTTGACCCTCGTCAGCTCGCAGCGGCAGTCTTTCCACCCGGTCGAGGGACACCACATGTTGGGTACGTAGTGGACCTCGTGGATGGGGTTCACATCCGACGAGGTCAGCTCGTTGACGCTCTTCCCGCCGCCGAGCTGGCGACTCCACCAGCCTTCGAACAGAGTCGCCGTGTCCGGCCGGGCGGCCTCGCTGATGTGCGCCCAGGCCCGCACGCTGCCACGGGTGTTGGCAAGCTCGACCAGGTCGCCTTCCTCGATGCCTCGCTGGGCGGCCGTGTCCGGGTGCACCAGCACCGAAGCCCGGCCGCCCGTGATCTCATTGAGCCACGCGACGTTGGCGTAGCTGGAGTGGATGCGCCACTTGGAGTGCGGCGAGAGGATGCTGATCGGATACTCCTGGGGATCGTGGACCTCGTCGTCGTGAGGCACCTTCCAGGTGGGTACCGTCTCGCCCAGCTCTTGGAAACGGCCCTCCTCCTTATAGAACTCGATACGCCGTGTCGGGAGGAACGCTGCCGTGGCCTCATAGGGCGCCGGCAGCGAGATCGGTGGGAACGGCGCCAGCTCGTCTATCTGCTGCACGAAGGCCACGTCGGGGTCGGGAACCTTGAGCCGTACCGGTCCAGCTTTGAGCTGGTCGAGGGTGATGCCCTCCGCGAAGCCGCCACGGGCCAGCATCGCCTCGATGGCGTCGTCCTCAGTCATATCGAAGTACAGCTCGTAGGCCGCGGGATCGACCCGTCTCACGATCTCTTGCCACATCCACAGCTCGGTCTTGGAGTCGCCGACCGGCGGGATGGCGGCCTGCTGTAGCTGAAGGAACGGGTGCAGTGGCGTCGCCGTGAGGTCAGTCTTCTCGTACCAGGTGGCCGCCGGCAAGACGATGTCCGCCCACCGCGCCGTGTCAGTCATCTGGTGGTCGACGACCACGACCAGCTCGCAGCCGTCCAGCGTCTCGTGCAGACGGTTCACGTCCATGGACTGGAGGAACATGTTCGCGAAGGTGCAGATCAACGCCTTCCAGCCATGACGTGGATAGTGAACGGCCTCGTTCATCGTCTCCGTGCGCCCGCGGACGAAGTAGACGCTGGCCACGACATTCGCCTTCTTCTCGCCGGCGAACCACCACGGGGACGTGTCCACGCGTACCTTGTACTGACCCACGTAGACGGAGAAGCCCCCGCCGGAGCGGCCGATGTTGCCGGTAAGGGCGGCCAGCAGGGCGAAGGCGCGGCCGTTGAGGTCGCCATGGAACCAGTGGTTGGCGCCGCCGCCCATGATGACGGCCGCGGGCCGCTCGACCGAGTACGCCTGCGCCACCGCCACGATCTCGTCGGCAGGCACGCCGGTGACCTGCTCGGCACGCTCGGGCGTCCACCTGTCCAGCTCCGCAGCCACCAGTGCCCAGCCGGGCATGACCCGCGTCTGTGAGCCGTCGGCCAGCTTGGCGGTGAACGTGCCCTCGAGCGCCGCATCGACACCTGCCGGCAGGCCGAGCCGCTCGGTGCCCACGATCACGGGCTCATCGGCAGCCGCGTCCCAGACGACGTAGCGGGGCGCTGCTGCAGACCCGTCAGATGCGGCTGCGGCAGCTCGGGCGGCCGCCTCGGCCTCGGGCGTGACGCCCCACACGGCCGGAGCCACGCCGACCGGCGGCGCGCCGCGGCCGTAGTCGCCCAAGCCGACGCCGGTCGCCGGACCGGGGTCGCGCGCCTCCCCAGCTGCCAGCTCGTCGGCCCGCAGCCGTCGACCGGTATCTGCGCGCACTAGCAGGGGGGCATCCGTGTAGGTGCGCATGAAGTCCCAGTCGGCGACACCGTCGGCGACCACCTGCCGAGCCAGCGCCAGACCGAACGCGGCATCGGTGCCGGGGGTGATCCGCACCCAGGCGTCGGCCTTTGCCGCCGTCCCCGAGAACGTGGGATCCACCGCCACTAGTCGCGCGCCCCGCTCGGCCGCGTCAAGCAGGAAGTGCACGTCGGGGATACGCGTCTCGACCGGGTTGGCGCCCACCAGCAGGATGAAGCGGCTGTTCGCCCAATCCTTGGCCTCGTGCTCGGCGTTCTGGACACCGAAGGTGATGGGCATCCCCATCGGCAGATCCCCATTGAAGTCAAAGCTGGTGCCATGCGACATGCCAAGCGCAGCGCAGGCACGGTAGTTGGCACCCTTCTGGATGTAGCCGGAGCCCGGCACCTGACCGAAGACGTGGATACTGTCCCGACCCCACCTCTCCCCGATGCGCTTCAACTCGCCCGCGATGCGGTCCAGGACCTCGTCCCAGCTCGCCTGGCGGAACTGGCCAGAGCCACGCTCGCCATCTCGCACCAATGGTGTCGTGACGCGGTCGGGCCCGTGGATGAGCAAGTGGTAGGAGATGCCCTTCATGCACCCGCGAGGGTTGTAGGCCTTGTCAGGGTAGTCGGCCGCCTGCTGGACCTTCACCACATTCCCGTCGCGCACGAAGGCGAGCTGCCCGCAGGACCCGGTGCAGTTGGGTGAGCAAGTGGTGCGTACCACCCGGTCGACCGACAGCGAGCGCTGTGCGTCGAGCCGCTCCTCCTGGCCAGCACACCCGCTCGTGCCCAGCACGGCGCCGGCGGCGGCCGTGCCGGCCACAGCGCCGGCGCCCTGGAGCAACTGACGTCGGGTGACCTTCATGCGCCGGCCCGCCTTGCCGCCTGCCGAGCCGCCTCCTGACGCGCCGACCCCGCCTCGAGCTCCTCCGGACACCGTCCATCGAGCATGGTATGGCCGGTCCTCCCACAGCGGGCGCAGACGTGCCCGCTGGCGCCGCGCGTCGACGGTCGCAGGCTGGGGACGGCAGATCTCGCCGCGGCCGCCGCCCTGTCTCTCGCCGCCAATGCGACATGCGCCAGCGGCGTGACGCCCGCCGCCAACAGCAAGGCCCGTCGAGTCAGTGTCATGGTGCCCTCCCGCGCCCGCCGACCCGAGCTTCGCCACGACGATAGCAGACACTCCATCACGTGAGACCGTTTGGGCCGCCACAAGGGATCGTCGCGAGCTCAGACCAGCCCGCCGCACCTCGGCGGAGTGACGTCGTGTGCGCCTTCGTGGACAGCGAGCGCGGCAGCCAGACGGCGAAGGACGTGCCTTCACCAGAACGGCTGTCGACTTCGACGCGGCCTTTCATCGCCTCGGTCAGGCCTCTCACGACAGCCAGACCGAGACCGGTGCCCACAGGGTGCGCCTCGGCACGCGGTCGGGGCCTGCGCACGCTCTCCTCCGCCACGTGCGCCAGGCCCACCGGCTCGTGCGGCACGCCTCGTGGAAGCGACAGGTGTGCCGGGGCGAACCTTGACGCTTCCATACGCGGAATGTGACAGGGTCGTAAGACGTGCGGCCAGTCTAGGTGACGCGGATCCTTCGCTTCGGTCCCTTGACGACCGTGCCTATGACGCTGGCCCTGGCCGATCCTGCCTCATGCAGACTGGTCAAAGCGGTCTCCACCTTGCCTGGAGGCACAGCCAGCACCAGACCTCCGGATGTCTGCGCGTCGAAGAGGATCCACTGTCTCCACTCGGGTACGCCGTCGGAGAAGTCCACGCGGGTTTGCTCGAAGTCGCGGTTCCTGCGGTCACCCGGCGGGATGAGCCCCATCTTGGCCAGCTCGTCCACTTTGGAGAAGAGGGGCAGCGAAGAGGAGTCCAGCTCGATCCCGACTTCGTCCTCGGTCTGTTCGATCATCTCCA
>CAYMTC010000098.1:3158-6829 GCA_964393265.1 uncultured Thermoleophilia bacterium | reverse complement strand
CGCCGCCTCCCTGCTGACCAGGACGGCGGCGGCACCGCGGGCGACAGCCTCGGCAGCGAAGAAGCTGCCGTCGAAGCGGTCGCCGCGAACACCCACGAACAGGTCGCCGGGGCTCACCGCGCGGCTGTCAATGGACACACGTGAGACCGTGGTGGCTCCATCGCCGCTGATGACACGGCCGCCCACGATGGCAGCGATCTCTTCCAGTCGCAGCGAGATCATGCCGTGCGCCTCCGCAGCATCAGCTGGTCACTCGCCACGTTGCGCCTCGGCAGTCTGGGCCAACAACTCGCGCGCCACCTGGGCGTCGTCGAACGGCAGGCGCACCTCGCCCACTACTTGTCCCGTCTCGTGACCTTTGCCGGCGATGACCACCACATCATCGGGACGTGCCTCTCTCAAGGCCAGGCCGATAGCCGCACGTCGGTCGGGTTCCTGGGACACCACCTGGCAACGCTCCTTGGGGATCCCCGCCGAGATGTCAGCGATGATCGACAGCGGCGGCTCGCCGCGAGGGTTGTCCGAGGTCACGAAGACGCGGTCGGCGAGCGTGGCGGCGATCTCGCCCATGAGAGGACGCTTGCCTCGGTCGCGGTCTCCACCGCAGCCGAAGACGACGATGAGCCGTCCGCCGCAGATGCCGCGCGCCGCCGTGAGGACGTTCTGGAGCGAGTCTGGCGTATGGGCGTAGTCGACGAGTACCGCGAAGGGTTGGCCAGCCCGCACCGACTGGAACCTGCCGGCCACACCGGCCACGGACGCCAACCCCTGGCGTACCGCGTGGAAGGGCAGCTCGAGCGCCAGCGCAGCCGTGGCGGCCGCCGTAGCGTTGGCGGCGTTGAAGCGGCCGCCCAACGCCAGACTCACGCGCTCGCGGCAGTGGAGACGCGGCGCATCGAGCAGGAACTCGACGCCGTCGGCCCGCAGCCGCACGTCCCGGGCGACGACGTCGGGTGTCAGGGCCGTGCGGTCCCCGCGTGCGCCGCGGGTGTCTGGCAGCTGCGGAGCACTGCCGGAGCTGGAGGCGATGACGTCGTCCTCCAAGGCGTAAGTGAACAGCCGTGGTCCGTACACCTCGACGCAGCTCTGCGCCAAGCGGAGACCCCACTCGTCGCCCACGTTGACGACCGCTGCCGCTTCGGGCTGCGCACCGCCATCTGGCAGGAACAAGCGACTCTTGGCGGCGAAGTAGTCATCGAGGTCGGCGTGGTAGTCGAGGTGGTCGCGAGTGAGATTGGTGAAGACGACGGCGTCGAAGTGGATGCCGCTGGTGCGGTCCTGTGACAAGGCGTGCGAAGACGCCTCCATGGCGCACGCCGTGTCGCCGGCTACTACCATGTCGTGCAGGAGCCGTTGCAGCTCCAGAGCGTCTGGCGTGGTGAGACTGCCAGCTCTGTCGACCCCACCGATGCGGTTGGCGATGGTGCCTAGGACCGCACACGGCATGTCAGCAGCCCCATAGACGGCCGCCATGAGGTGCGCCGTGGTGGTCTTGCCGTTGGTGCCCGTGATCCCGGTGACGCTGAGCCGCGCCGAAGGATCCTCGTAGAAGCGCGCCGCGATGGGTCCCATCGCGCGGCGCACAGAGGCTACCACGACCTGCGGCACTGCCAGCTGGAGCGGGTGCTCGCAGACCAGCCCCGCCGCTCCGGCCGCCACTGCCTGGGCGGCGTAGTCGTGGCCGTCGTGGCGCGTGCCCGGGACGCAGAAGAACAGCGTGCCGGGAACGACCGAACCCGACTGGCACGATAACCCGGTGATATCCACGGAGAGGTCGCCGATGAGACGCTTGGGGCTTAGATCGGCGACGAGACAGCTAAGTTCCATGTGGCGGGATGTTATCAGAGCCCTGAGTCCGGAGACGTCGGCCTCAGGGAGCGATCTTGAGCTTCTGCAGGGCGAACTCAGCGATGGCACGGGCGGCAGGCGCAGCGACCGTGCCGCCCCAGTAGGGCTGAGGCTCGTCCACTGTCACCAGCACCACAAGCTGCGGGTCGTCTACCGGCACCGTCAACACGAACGAGGCGATGTAGCGACCTTTAGCGTAGCCACCGTTCACCGTGTCCGCCTTCTGCGCCGTCCCTGTCTTGCCGCCCACACGGTAGCCCTGGATGCGCGCCCCGGTCCCAGTCCCCTGACTCACGACGTCCTCCATCATGTCCAGGACCTTGCGAGCTGTACTGGGACTCAGCACCCGACGGCCTTCGTCCGGGCGCGCCACCTCGGTCCCCACCTGGGCGACCAAGCGCGGCTGCAGCAGCACACCATCGTTGGCGATGGCCGAGTACGCGGCGGCCATCTGCAGAGCCGTCGTCGAGATCCCCTGCCCCATGGGCACATTGCCGATCGTGGATGCCGACCAGTAGTCCGGCACGATGCCGCCCACCTCACCTGGGAACTCCACGCCGGTGGGCGTGCCAAAGCCGAACTTGCCCAGCCATGAGATGAAGCGCTCCTGGCCGATCTTCTGACCCAGCGTGGCGGCACCTACGTTGCTGGACTCGACAAGGATGCGGCGCACCGAGAACGTCTCGGTGCCCCTCGGGTGCGCCTCATGGATGACGCGGTCCCCGACGCGGATACTGGGCGGCAGCACAAATGACGTCTCCGGTGAGACGAGTCCTTCCTGGATGGCTGCCGCCACCGTTACCACCTTGAAGATCGAGCCCGGTTCGAACACGTCGGTGACCGCGCGATTGCGCGTATGGCCGGCGTCCTTGCCGTAGGTGTTGGCGTTGACCAGCGGCACGTTGGCCATCGCTAGGATCGAGCCGTCGCGCGGGTCCATGACGACCGCGGTGGCGGCCTGCGCCGTGAACTTGCGCAGCGTGCGCGCCAACTCCTGCTCCGCGGCGAACTGGATGTCAGCGTCTAGCGTGAGGCGGACATCGACGCCGTCCTGCGGCTCGCGCAGCTGCTGAGTCTCGAGCACCCGCCCGCTGGGATCGCACACGACCTTGGCGGAGCCCGCTCGGCCGCGCAGGACGTCGTCGTACAGCAGCTCCAGGCCAGCCAGCCCGGTGTTCTCGGCACCCGCGTAGCCGATGACCTGCGCGGCGACCCGACGCAGGGGGTAGAAGCGCAGCTCCTCCGGGTAGCTGCCCACGCCGGGGATGCCGAGAGCGACGGCCTTCTCCGCTAAGGCTGGTTCAGCCTTCCGCGTCACATACACGAAGCCGGCGTCAGGATCGGCGGTCAACGCCTTGCGGACAGGCCCCACCTTCAACTTGAGCGCCGCGGCAAGTCTGCGGGCCGCCTTCTCAGCATCCTTGATCAAGTAGGGCGTCGCGAACACGGTCTGGCGCTCCCGGCCTACGGCCAGCTCCTGACCGCTGTGGTCGAGGATAGCTCCGCGGTGAGCGGGCAGGGCGACCTCTCTCTGCTGCTGCTTGACAGCGATGCTGGAAAGGTCGCTCGACGTCGCGGCCAGGACCGTGGCACGGCCAGCGACGACAGCCAGTGCGAGCATCAGCAGCAGCTTGAGCAGGCGCACCCGGCCGTCGCTGCCCCGGGAGCCTGCCCAGCGGCTCATCAGTCTCCTCCGGCCGGTGAGCGACCTCGTTCCGCCTCCAGGTAGATGACGTCGCTCGCCGGCACGAGACCATAGCGCTGCGTCGCCAGCTGCTGCAGCCGAGGCGTCGCCGACAGCTCCGCGATCTTCTCTTGCAGCC
>CAYMTC010000098.1:0-3148 GCA_964393265.1 uncultured Thermoleophilia bacterium | reverse complement strand
ACCTCACGCTGCTGGCCGGTGAGTGCCGCGGTGTCCAAGTTCTTCTGCACCACCGCGAAGCTCAGGGTGACACGGCCTACAGCCAACGCTGCCAGACAGATGGCGAAAAGCACGAGCCATGCGCCCGGCCGACCGCGCGGACCCAACCCGGGCCTGTGTCGCGACGACGGCGCCTCGACAGCCACCAGCTGCCGCGCCGTGGCACGCTCATCACGGGGTCGCTCCGCCGTCTGGCGCTCTGCCAGCCCTGCGCGCACGCAGCCTCCTTAGAGCTTTACCGCGACACGAAGCTTCGCCGACTTGGCACGCGGGTTCATCTCGATCTCGCGCTGCCGCGGCATGATCGCGCGGCGGGTCAGCACTCGCATGGTGGGCTCGTGGCCGCACACGCACTGCGGCAGCCCTGGTGGACAGATGCAGCCGGCCGCATGACCGCGGAAGAACTGCTTCACCATGCGGTCTTCGAGCGAATGGAAGGAGATGACCGCCATGCGACCACCTGGGCGCAGGGCCTCGTAGGCCGCCTCCAGCCCACGTGCCAGCGACTCCAGTTCGTCATTGACGACGATGCGCAACGCCTGGAAGACGCGCCGCGAGGGATTGCCGGCCGCAAACCGAGCGGGCGTGGGGATGGCGCGCTTGACCACGTCCACCAGTTGACTCGTGCGCTCGATGGGATGACGTCCGCGCTCGCGCACCACAGCGCGGGCGATCTCGCGCGCGTAGCGCTCCTCGCCGTAGCGACGCAAGATGTCCGTCAACTCACTGGCTGACAGCGTGTTCACTAGGTCGGCGGCAGTGCGCTCGAGTCTTGGCTCCATGCGCATATCCAAAGGCGCGTCGTAGCTGTACGAGAAGCCTCGCTCGCGACGGTCGAGCTGCATGGAGGAAACGCCCAGATCCATGTAGACGATGTCCAGAGAGTCAGGGCCTAGACGTTCCAGCACAGTCGCGAAGTTGCCCCGGATGAGTTTGGTGGCGCAGGGAGCCTGCGCAGCGAACGTCCGGTAGAACTCACGGACGGCCGGGTCGCGGTCACAAGCGATGAGGCGTCCGTCCGGCCCTAGCGCCAGGGCGACCGCGGCGGCATGGCCACCCGCGCCGAACGTGGCGTCGAACGCGACCTCGGCCGGGTGTGGCGCGAGGAGTTCCACAAGCTCCTCGAGCATGACTGGGGTGTGGGCAAGTGCCATCTCCCACTCACAGTAGTCAAGCAGTGGCAGGCTCGTCGGCGATATCATCGCGCTCCTCCTCGCGCCGGCGCAGGTGCTGCTCCCATGCCGTTCTGTCCCAGATCTCGATGCGGTCGCGGACGCCGATGATGGCGACGTCCTTAGTGATACCGGCGTACTCGAGAAGGTGAGGGGCGAGCTTGATGCGTCCCTGCCCGTCAAGCTCGCCGAACACCGCGTTGGCCGTCACGAACCGCAGCGTGTCCCGACCCTTACGGCTCTTGAGTGAGGCTTCCGAGGCCGCCTCCTCGACGACCGCATCGAAGCTCTCGGCCGTGTAGCCAGCCAAACACCGATCGGGGCTGGTGGTGACGTAGATGCCGTCGACGAAGGCCGAGCGAAGACGCGCCGGGATGGCGACGCGAGCCTTGGCGTCGAGCGTGAATTCGTAAGTCCCTACAAGCATCGGCCGTTGCACGCGGTCTACTGTACCCCACTACTCCCCACTTTGCAACAATTCTGCCCCATATCACCCCACCAAACCCCATACGGCGCGAGCTAGAGCTGAGGAGCGATGAGGGGGCGAGAGCAGCGCGGACGGACCGTGCCTATCGGCGGCCAGATGCCGGTCAGATGGAGAGACTCTGGCAAGACCGGCTCAAGCAGAAGGCACTCAGACAAGCCAAGCCGAGGCAGGCAGGGCTCAGACAGGCCAGACTCTGGCAGGCAGAGGAACGCTCGTGAGAGTGGTCGGCAGCGAGGACGCCGCCGCGGCCGAGGTCAATCGGGCGGCGGGATGGTGATCTTCTCGCCTACCGCGAGGTTGTTCATGTCGAGGTCAGGGTTGGCCGCGAGAAGGTCGTCGACACCCACGCCGAACCGTCCGGCGATCTGCGACAGGGTGTCGCCCTTCTCGATCTTGTAGGTGCGTTCTCCCACCTGTGGGCCGGTGGGCGAGACGGTGGGCGAGGGGGACGCTACTGGCTCGCCGCCCAGGATGCCCGATTTGACGACGACTGCGGCCAGCGCCAGGACGCCTGCCAGAAAGACGATGGGCACTACGATACGGACGATGAGGCGCATAGTGGACGACCCCGACGAGCGCGTCTGGTCCCAGGAGCGCTGGCCTCCCCAGTCGTCCCGCTCGGCACGTCCCCTGCGTCGCCGTGCTGCGCCCTGATCCTCGGGCCCGGCGAAGCTGGCGGTGGAGTCACTCAGCGCGCCGAGGCCCCGTAGCCGCTCCTCGGCTTCCTCCACACTGGGCTGCTGCCCCTGCTGTGGCAGTCCCGAGTCTTCGCCGTCGCTCATCGTCATGTCCAGAGCACCCCCGCAAGCTGGTCCCGCAGCTCGGTCGCCGCCATCGCCGCCGCTTGGCGGAAGTCTCCCCCGCGTTCGCGCCAGGCGTAGAGGATCGATCTGGATGCGTTTACGACAAGACCGGTGGCTTCTCCTGCCCGCAGGCCGCGGAGAGCGTCGACCTGGCCCCCTTGCGCCCCGATCCCCGGCACCAAGATGAAGGACCGCGGCACGGCCGCACGGACCGACGCAAGTGCCGCCGGCGCGGTGGCGCCCGCCACCACGCCGACATCGCTGTACCCGTGCTCACCGATGTGGGCTGCTCCGGCCTGCCGGACCAGCTCGGCTACCCACAGGTAGAGCGGCTTGCCGTCGCAAGAGCGCTCCTGCAGCGCCGCGGCGCCCTCGTTGCTGGTGCGGGTGAGGACGAAGACGCCTTTGCCGGACGAGCACCGCTCCACGAAGGGTCCCAGCGCGTCGTCACCCAGGTACGGGCTGACGGTCACGGCATCTGCGCCAAGGCCCGGCGCCACATCTCCGTGCGGCGCCGGCGCGCCTCCGAACAGCGCGTTCGCGTAGGCGCGCGCCGTGGAAGAGATGTCGCCACGCTTAACGTCGACGATCACCAGCAGTCCGTGATCCTGCGCGTATCGCACGACCTCGGCGAGCGCCGCCCAGCC
>CAYMTC010000097.1:0-6857 GCA_964393265.1 uncultured Thermoleophilia bacterium | reverse complement strand
GGAATCTCGTGACTGGAGTTCAGACGTGTGCTCTTCCGATCTCCCGCGCCCCCGGGCGTGGCGGAGCGACCTACCACACAGCCTGATCCTGGCCGACAAGGCGACGCCTCACCTAGGCACGCCTTCGTTGACCTTTGCTTCTCCACCCCACAGCCGCTGGGCGATCAGCCCGCGACGAGCCCTACCGCCGGAGGCACGTCATGACCAAGCCGCAGCTACCCACGACTAGCACGTTCATCGACGAGGCTGTCATCGTCCAAGCCCTCACCAAGGCCGCGGACAAGGATGCCGGTCACGTCCGCGAGATCCTCGCACGAGCCAAGAAACTCAAGGGCCTCGGCATGGAGGATGTCGCCGTGCTCTCGTCCATCAGCGACCCTGGACTGCTGGGCGAGCTGTTCCAGACGGCGCGGGAGGTCAAGGAGGCCATCTACGGCTCGCGGCTCGTCCTGTTCGCCCCGCTCTACGTGTCGAACCTCTGCACCAACGACTGCCTCTACTGCGCATTCCGCGTGCGCAACAAGGAGCTGAAGCGTCGCGCCCTCACCCAGGACGAGATCCGTCAGGAGGTGGAGATCCTCGTCGACCAGGGCCACAAGCGCATCCTGCTCGTCGCCGGCGAGAGCTACCCACAGCAGGGTTTCCAGTACGTCCTCGACTCGGTCGCCACGATCTACGACGTGAAGCACGGCAGCGGCGAGATACGGCGCATCAACGTCAACGTCGCGCCACTCACCGTCGACGAGTTCCGCGCGCTCAAGGCCACCGGCATAGGCACCTACCAGCTCTTCCAAGAGACGTACCACCGTGAAACCTATGCGAAGGTGCACGTAAGTGGCAAGAAGCGCGACTACGACTGGCGTGTCACGGCCATGCACCGCGCCATGGCAGCGGGGATAGACGATGTCGGCATCGGAGTGCTGTTCGGCCTCTACGACTGGCGCTTCGAGCTCCTGGCGCTCATGCAGCACATCCGTGAGCTAGAGAGGGCCTTCGGCGTAGGACCGCACACCATCAGCATGCCGCGTCTAGAGCCCGCGTGCGGCAGTGACATGGCCTCTAGCCCCCCGTGGCCCGTCGACGACGTCGACTTCCGCAAGATCGTCGCCATCCTGCGCCTCACCGTCCCGTACACCGGCATGATCATGAGCACGCGCGAGACACCCAACCTGCGCCGCGAGACGTTCGCCATGGGCATCTCCCAGATCAGCGCCGGCAGCCGAACCAACCCGGGGGGCTACGCCGAGGACGAGCAGTTCGACGAGTCACAGTTCCAGCTCGGCGACCATCGGTCGTTGGACGAGGTCATCCGCGACGTGGCCGATCTCGGCTACACACCTTCCTTCTGCACGGCCTGCTACCGTCTGGGCCGCACAGGCATGGACTTCATGGACTTGGCCAAACCTGGCGAGATCAAGCATCACTGCGACCCCAACGCACTCTCCACCTTCCTGGAGTACCTGCTCGACTACGGCAAGCCGGAGACACGTGCGATCGGGGAGACCCTCATCACACGGAAGATCGCCGCCATGGACCCGGTGCGTCGCGTCCACACGCAGACGATGATAGATAGCGTGCGTGCCGGGGAGCGCGACGTCCTCTGCTAGGAGGCGACGCTGCTCGCGACAGCAGCGACCACGCCGCGTGCCGCGCCGAGCACGTAGACAGACCAGCACCAAGAGGAGTGAGCATGACAGACCCACACATCATCCTGGGCATACACATCACCGACCGGCTCAAGAAGGCCGTCGATGTGCAGAAGGTCTTCACCGAGTACGGGTGCCACATCAAGACGCGCATAGGGCTGCACGATGTCACCGAGCAAGTTTGCGGCCCCAGCGGTATCGTCTTGATCGAGTTCTTCGGGTCCGTCGCCGAGAGCGAGGAGATGAGCAAGCGCCTAGCCACCATCGAAGGCGTCCACGTCCAGTCGATGGTCTTCGAGCACTGACGAACGAGTGAGCGCATGAGCGACCGCGAGCCGACATCGGCCCACAAAGACCGGCAGAGCGCCACGCGCGCCGAACAGGATCTGCTCGGCGAGGTCATCCTCGCGGCCGAGACGCTGCACGGTGCCCACACCGAGCGTGCCCTTCTGAACTTCCCGCTTGCCGGCAGACCTGTCAGCCGAGACCTGGTGCACGCCTACGGCGTCGTGAAGCTCGCCTGCGCACTCACGAACCGCTCCCTGGGCACGTGGGCCGACGATCCCGCCAAGGGCGACGCCATCGAGCGCGCCTGCCGCGAGCTGGCCGAGGGCCTGCTCGACCAGCATGTGGTCGTCGACGCACTGCAGGGCGGCGCCGGCACGAGCACCAATATGAACGTCAACGAGGTGCTCGCCAACCGTGCCCTCGAGCTGCTCGGCGAGCCCCATGGGTCGTATGCCCGAGTCTCGCCGCTCGACGACCTGAACCTCCACCAGTCCACGAACGACACGTTTCCCACCGCACTGAAGCTCGCGGCCATCCGTCTGTTGCAGCAGCTTGAGGAGCAGGTCCTCGCACTTCAAGAGGCCTTCCAGGAGAAGGAACGGCAGTTCGCACACGTCGTCAAGGTAGGTCGCACGCAGTATCAGGATGCGCTCCTCACCACTCTGGGGCGCGAGATGAGCGCCTACGGGGAGGCGCTCAGCCGCGACCGCTGGCGCATCTACAAGTGCGAGGAACGGCTGCGCGTGGTGAACTTGGGCGGCACCGCCATAGGTACCGGCTTCGCCGCCCAGCGCCAGTACATCTTCCGTGTCGTCGACACGCTGCGCGAGCTCACCAGCATCGGCTTCGCTCGCGCCGAGAACCTCGTCGAGGCCACGCAGAACACCGACGTGTTCGTGGAAGTCAGCGGCATCCTCAAAGCCAATGCCGCCTCCCTCCTCAAGATCTGCAGTGACCTACGCCTGCTCTCCAGCGGGCCAGAGGCCGGCCTTGCTGAGATCACCCTGCCGCAACGCCAGGCGGGGTCCTCCATCATGCCCGGCAAAGTCAACCCCGTGATCCCCGAGGCTGTGAGCCAGGCAGCGCTGCTTGTCATGGGGCTGGACGGCGTCATCGCCCACGCCAGTGCCTACGGCAGCTTGGAGCTGAACGCGTTCTTGCCGCTCATCGCCGACTCACTCTTGGGGTCGCTCGACCTCCTCGCCAATGCCAACCTGCTGCTCCGACAGCTCTGTGTGGAGGGGATCGAGGCGCGTGAAGACCAGTGCCGCGCCCACGTCGAGGCGTCCACGGCGGTCGCGACCGCCCTGGTCCCCGAGATCGGCTACGACGCCACGTGCCAGTTGGTGGTCCGCGCCCAGGCAGCCACCCGCACCGTCCGCGAGCAGGCAGTCGCCGAAGGACTGCTCACCAGCGAGCGCTTCGACGAACTCGTCCAGCCCGAGGCCGTGCTCCGACTAGGGACACCGCAGGCATCGCCGCACGGCCTCGAGGACTGATCCAGCGACCACGGAGGACAAGGGACGATGGAACTCATGGACACGCCCAAAGGGATGCGCCTGCACATCGGGCTCTTCGGCCGTCGTAACGTGGGTAAGAGCAGCATCCTCAACGCCATCACACGGCAGGACGTGTCCATAGTCTCGGACTTCGCGGGCACCACCACCGACCCGGTCGAGAAGCCGATGGAGCTGCTGCCGTTGGGCCCGGTGCTCTTCATCGACACGGCCGGCATCGATGACGTGGGCGCTCTGGGCGAGCTGCGCGCACGCCGCACCATGCAGGTCTTCGACCGCACCGACCTCGGCGTGTTGATCACCGAGGCCGGCGAGTGGGGCGACTACGAGGAAGGCATCCTCGATGAGTTCGAGGAGCGCTCCACGCCGACGGTGGTCGTCTTCAACAAGGTGGACAGCGGCGCACCAGTGATCGTCCCGCCACGCGTCGCGGAGGCCAAGCTGAGCGTGGTCAAGACCTCAGCGACACGTGGCACCGGCCTCGCAGACCTCCGCCAGGCGCTGCTCTCCAACGCCCCCGCGGACTTCATCGACAACCCCACCATCCTAGGCGACCTGGTGGGCCCAGGCGGCCTCGCGGTCCTCGTGCTCCCCATCGACAAAGAGGCGCCGCGCGGAAGGCTTATCCTGCCGCAGGTGCAGGCCATCCGCGACCTCATGGACAGTGATGCCATGGCCATGGTCGTCAAAGAGCGCGAGCTCAGGGAGGCGCTGGACCGTCTCGTAGCGCCTCCCAGGCTGGTCGTGACAGACTCCCAGGCCTTCCTCAAGGTGGCTGCCGACACACCGCCAGAGGTGCCGATGACCAGCTTCAGCATCCTCTTTGCGCGGTTCAAGGGCGACCTCACCGCGCAGGTGGCTGGGACCATGGCGGTGGAACACCTGCGCGGCGGCGATCGCATCCTGGTCGGCGAAGCGTGCAGTCACCATCCCATCGGCGACGACATAGGCCGCGTCAAGATCCCCCGCTGGCTCACACAGTACGTGGGCGGCAAGCTGCAGTTCGACCATGTACAGGGCCACGACTACCCAGAGGACCTCTCGCCTTACAGGCTCGTGATCCACTGTGGCGCCTGCACGATCAACCGTCGCGAGATGCTCCAGCGCATACTACGCTGCCGCCAGCAGGACGTCCCCATCACCAACTACGGCCTCGTGATCGCCTACAGCTTGGGCATCTTCGAGCGGGCCCTGCAGCCCTTCCCCGCGGCACTCGACGTCGTGCGGCAGGTCCGCGCCGACCTAGCCGCTCTCCACCACGCCGAGGTGCCATCCGCCGGGGGCATCCAGGCGCCCGGCTTCCTGGACGCGACCTGCTGATGAGCCTCCGCGCCGCCGTCGAGCCGCCGCTCAGCGAAGAGGAGATCCTCGCATGGCTTCGCGAGGACGATGACGAACGTCTTGAGACGCTCTGGCGCGCCGCGGATGCCGCCCGCGCACGTTGGGTCGGCGACGACGTGCACCTCCGAGGCTTGCTCGAGATCAGCAACCACTGCGTGCGCGGCTGCACGTACTGCGGCATCCGCGCTGCTCACCACGACGTGCAGAGGTACCGTTTGTCAGCGGACCAGATCCTCGCCGCGGCCCACCAGGCCAAAGCCTTCGGCTACGGGACCATCGTCCTGCAGTCGGGGGAGGACTACGGCATCAAGGCGCATTGGCTCGCTGACGTGGTCCGTCGCATGAAGGACGAGACGGGCCTGGCTATCACACTGAGCCTCGGCGAGCGGCCGGACGCGGATCTCGCGCTCTGGCGCCAAGCCGGCGCCGAGCGCTACCTCCTACGCTTCGAGACATCCGACGAGGTCCTCTACCACCGCATCCACCCGGACCTGCCGGGTCGCCCGAGCGACCGCATGGCTATCCTGGCCACGCTCCAGCGCCTCGGCTATGAGGCCGGCACAGGGATCATGGTGGGCATCCCCGGCCAAACGCGGGCATCCATGGCGCATGACATCGTCCTCTTCCGCACGATGGACGTGGACATGGCAGGGATAGGCCCCTACCTACCGCATCCCGCCACACCCCTGGGACAGGAGTACCTTGAGCGCTCGGCGTCCGGACAGTGGCCATCGGATCAGGCTTCCAACAGCGAGACGATGACCTGCAAGGTGGTAGCCCTGACGCGTCTCGTGCGGCCGGACGCCAACCTGCCCGCCACCACGGCCCTCTCGCTCGTAGACAAGGAGGGCGGTCGCGCGCACGGTCTGCAGCGCGGCGCCAACGTGATCATGCCCAACCTCACGCCGCCGGACTGCCGCGAGAAGTACGAGATCTACCCCGAGAAGGCCACCGTGCATGAGACAGCCGAGGCTATCAACGAGAGCATCATGGCGCTTCTGCAGACCCTGGGACGGCGGCTAGGCAGCGGCCCCGGCGGGCGAGGCGACTCGCCACGCTGACGAGTCACGCACGGGGTCCAAGCCCCTTCGCGCATTCTCCAGCGAGGCGCCACTCGTTCGCGGCCTGCAGGGCAATCCTCTATAATCCGTGGGC
This sequence comes from uncultured Thermoleophilia bacterium, assembly GCA_964393265.1. GTDB lineage: Bacteria > Actinomycetota > Thermoleophilia > UBA2241 > UBA2241 > UBA6103. Next base: position 910 of record CAYMTC010000097.1, on the reverse strand, counting down.
GGCCGCTACGGCCTGTCGCGTCCGTAGCCCCTCGCCGTTGCCGCCTGGCAGCGGCTGCACACGGGATCGGGGTGTGGCTCAGTTTGGTAGAGCGCTCGGTTCGGGACCGAGAGGTCGGCGGTTCAAATCCGCCCACCCCGACCAGATCCTCGCGCGTTGGCCTCACAGGGTGACTCCAACGTCGTGCTCCCCGCTCGCGACGGTGAGCCACGTCGCACAGCCACTCCCGCAGCCAGTGACTCGGGCATGAGCACGGGCATCGTCTGGCTGCGACGAGACCTGCGGCTGCACGACCATCCGGCCCTCCTCGCCGCGGCAGCCGCAGGAGCCGTGGTACCCCTGGTGGTCATCCATCACGAAGAGGGAGAGTGGCGGCCCGGTGCCGCCTCGCGATGGTGGCACTCCCCCAGCCTGCTCTCCCTCCATGATGAGCTGCGGCAACGCGGCTCACGGCTCATACTGCGTCGCGGCGCCGCGGTAGAGACCCTGGCGGCAGTGGCCCGCGAGACCGGCGCCGACTCCCTGCACTTCTCACTCGTTGCCGAGCCCGGTGAGCTCACAGCCGCCGAGCTGGCGCGGGCTCTGCGTTCCGTCGGTGTCCCACTCCGCGTGGTCTCTCACGGACCCGACCTCCTCTTCGACCCAGCGTCGCCCACGACCAGCGACGGCCGCCCTTACGTACGGTTCACCCCGTTCTGGCGCGCCTGCCTCGCCACAGACGAGCCGGCCACGCCGCGGCCCGCCCCCGCTCAGCTACCGGCACCGGCCGTGTGGCCCCACAGCGACGACCTCGGTGAGCTGGGTCGGCAGAACGCCGCATCCTGGACCGCCGGCATGGGCTCTGTATGGCAGCCTGGAGCGGCCGGCGGCAGAACGCTCCTGGACCGTTTCCTGGCCGACGCTCTGGACC
>CAYMTC010000096.1:0-6888 GCA_964393265.1 uncultured Thermoleophilia bacterium | reverse complement strand
CACCCTATCCTACACTCTTTCCCTACACGACGCTCTTCCGATCTTGCACGATGCGGATGAGGTTGGTGGCATCGGTGAGGTCGCCGTAGTGCATGGAGAACCGTACATGGGGCTCATGCGGGTCCTGGTAGAGGTGGTCGACGCGGTCGGTGTTGAACAGGCTGGCGCGTCGCTTGATGCCGTGGACCACGTAGCCTTTGTCTAGAAGGAGCTCGGCGAGGTAGGCGCCGTCTTGCCCCGTGATGCCGGTGATGAGTGCCACCTTGGACACAGCCGCCCTCCTCGCCAGACGTGGTCAGTGCGCCCGCGGGTCGCGGAACGAGCCGTCGGGCGCGACGCAGTGCTCGCAGTACCAGGCGTAGGTGGACCGCAAGCCCTCTCGCAGCCCGATTCTGGGCTGCCAGCCCAATCCCTTGATGCGGTCCACCGAGAGTAGTTTCTGCGGGGTGCCATCGGGCTTGTCGGTGTCCCACTCGATGGCACCCTCGTGCCCGACGACCTCCTGCACCACGCGCGCCAGCTCTGCGATGGTCTGGTCTTCGCCGACGCCCACGTTGAGCAGGCCGTCGTGTACCTCTGCAGCGCGAACGCTCTCCAGGGCGAAGACTATCGCCTCGCCGACGTCGTCGACGTGGAGGAACTCGCGCCGCGGCGCGCCGGTACCCCACAAGACCACCGGGGCCTGCGCTGAGCGAGAGCGACCGTGCTCGTCCGGCACGCCCACCTTGGCCTCATGGATCCGGCGGATCAGCGCTGGCAGCGCGTGGCTGGTACGCAGATCGTAGTTGTCGTTGGGGCCGTAGAGGTTCGTCGGCATGAGCGACAGGTAGTCGGTGCCGTACTGGCGGTTGAGACTGCGGCACAGCTCGATGCCGGCTATCTTGGCGACGGCGTAGGGACGGTTCGTCTCCTCCAGCGGCCCGGTGAGCAGGTACTCCTCCTTCAGCGGCTGTGGAGCCTCACGCGGATAGATGCACGAGCTGCCCAGGAACACCAGACGGGGCACCTCGTGGTGGAAGGCGGCCTCGATGAGGTTCAGCTCGATGGCTAGGTTGAAGGCCACGAACTCCCAAGGCTGCTCCCAGTTGGCCATGATGCCGCCCACCTTGGCGGCCGCCATGATCACTGCCTGCGGCCGCTCTTCCGCGAAGAACGCCCTTGTCGCTCGCTGGTCGGTGAGGTCAAGCTGAGCGTGGTCGCGCACCAGGACATCACGATAGCCGTGCCGGGCCAGTGCGCGGAGTACGGCGGAACCGACCAGGCCCGTGTGGCCAGCAAGATAGACGCGCTTGGAGTGAGTATCGGTCGCCACCGGGCAGCTCCTTCTCTTCGACGTCCTAGCATCTGCGCGACACGGCATGCCAGGACTTGGCCACGGCGCCGTGCGAAACGCGGGGGTAGCTACAGCGTACTACTTTCGGCACTCGCCCGGCGCAGCTCTCTGCCCTGTCTTTGCCTATCGACAGGGGATATGGCCTCGTAGCACGCCCGCACTGCCTCACGCTGCGCGGCACCACCCCGCCGCCAGACTGGGTGTCTCAGTAAGCGCCCCGCCTGCCGAGCACCGTAGGGATGGTCTCGAACAGAAGGCGGATGTCCCAGCCGAGGCTCCAGCCCGTGACGTAGAAGTAGTCGAGCTTGACCATCTCGTCGAACGCGATGTCGTTACGGCCCATGACCTGCCACAGCCCGGTGATCCCCGGTGTGATGTGCAGGCGCTTCTTGGTCCAGCCACGGCACTGGTTGGCCTCTTCCACCCACAGAGGACGTGGACCCACAAGGCTCATGTCGCCCTTGAGGACGTTGAACAGTTGAGGCAGCTCGTCGATGCTGGTCTTACGCAACCAGGCGCCCACCCGAGTAGCGCGTGGGTCTTCGCGGATCTTGAAGATGGGGCCTTCTAGCTCGTTCTTCTCCTCCAGCTCCAGGCGCATGCCCTCCGCGCCCTCGATCATGCTGCGGAACTTGATGATCCGGAACACCTTGCCGTTCCTGCCCATGCGCTCCTGGCGGAAGAACACCGGGCCGTGCGAGTCGAGCTTGATGGCCAGCGCCACGACGGCGAACAGTGGCAGACAGAACAAGGTGCCCACGCTGGCGACCACGAGGTCGAACGCCCGCTTCACGAACATATTGACGGGGCTCAACTCGACCTGCGCGACGTCGAGGAGTGGTATGCCCTCCAGATCGTCGACGCCGGCACGCGAGCTGAGCACTTCGAACAACCGCGGCACGATGTTGACGCGCACGTTGTACTCCGCGCAGATGCGCGCCACCGCCAGGAACTCCTGGTGGCGCGCCTGCGAGAAGGCGAGGATGACGCGGTTGATGCTGTCTCGACGGATGATCTGCTCGAGGTCGCCGAGTGTGCCGACCTTGGGCACCTCGGGGCCGCGGCCGTTGGGCATGGGCTCGCCGTCGTCGAGGAAACCCACAAGGTCGATGCGGTATTCGGGATGCTTGGCGATCTTGGCCGCCACAGTGTGGCCGACCTCGCCGGCGCCGATGATGAGCACACGCTCCACGAACGCTCCCCGTCGCCACAGCGTACGGTGGCCCGCCCACCGTACGAGCGGGACGCTGATGCAGGCGACGGCCCAGTAGGTGGCCAGCCATCCCAAGGGCGCGTCTGCGCCGTCGACGATCATGAGCGCGATGGCCAACAGCCAGCCACCCACACTGAGAGCGCTGAGCCCGTGTGCGGCATCGCCGATGCTGGTGCCACGAAGGCTAGTGCCAGACGCTTTGTAGAGCCCAAAGACGTACAGCAGGAACAGCCAGTAGGGGATCAGCGAGAGGAACAGGTACACGTCGTTTACGCCATCGGTCGGGAAGGCGGTGAACAACCGCCGGACGCCGGGCACCTGCTCCAGGGCGACGACGAGCCCGCTGGTGATAGCCGTCGCGATACCGAGTGCGACCGCGTCCGCGGCAACGGTCACCGCGGTCCTCGCCGCCGAAGGCGAGGCCACGGCCTGATGGCTTCCTCTCTTCATGTGGGCGTCCATTCGTGGGCTTATGTCCGGCGCCCATTCGCCATACGTACCGTTCGCCATGTCCCCTCGCCGGCCTCTACCGTCCTTCGCCGCGCACCATGGCCTGAGTGACACGACAGTGCGCTCTCGCACTCACTACGTCGGCGGAACTCAGCTCTCACTTTATGAGTACCGCGCCCCCGTTGCGCCGTGTGAGGGTAGGACATTCGTCTAGGGCCAGATGGCAGTGGGGCGGTCACGGACGCTCGATGATCTCCTCGAAGCGTTCTATCTGCTTCGCCAGACCCTGCGTGCCTGTGGTGACCACGACGTAGTCGAGCCGTACAGGCCCATCGGCGACGGCGAACTGCTGCGGCATCTCGGTGGTGAAACGCTTGAGGATGATGTCTGTACGGACGCCGATGACCGAGTCCCGGGGCCCCGTCATACCCACGTCCGTGATGTAGGCGGTGCCGTGGGGGAGGACGCGCTCGTCGGCGGTCTGAACATGCGTATGCGTACCGAGCACTGCGGTCACTCTGCCGTCCAGGTAGTGGCCCAGAGCGACCTTCTCGCTCGTGGCCTCCGCGTGGATGTCGACGATCACGGTGGATGCCAGGCGCCGAGCCTCCTCCACCAGTGGGTCGACCACGCGAAACGGACCGACGCCGCTGTCCATGAAGAGCCCTCCGAGCAGGTCTACCACGGCCACCTCGTCGCCCGAGCGCGATGTCACCACAGTGAGCGCGCGACCGGGGTCGCTGGACGGGTAGTTGGCCGGCCGCAGAATTCGGTCGCACTCGTCCAAGTAGCTGTAGACCTCACGCTGCCGCCAGACGTGGTTGCCCGTGGTGATGACATCCACACCGCCGGCCAGCAGCTGACGAGCTATCTTTGAGGTGATCCCAGCGCCGCTGGCGGCGTTCTCGGCGTTCACCACCACCAGATCGGCCCGTTGCGAGACGACCAGGTCCGGTAAGCGGGAGAGAAGCGTCTCGCGCCCAGGTCGACCGAAGACGTCGCCGACGAAGAGGATCCTCACGGTGGTGGCACCCCTGCTGGTGTGGAGCGGCGGTGAGCGCACAACGCCCGTCGCGTCGCATGTTCTCGGAAGACCGACGCTCTCGTACGTGGAGTATAGCCGACCGCTGCCCGCCGGCCGAACGAGACAGCCGAGTGCGTGGGATTCAGCCGCCCGAGATGAGCTGGACAGCCCCTTGCGCAGCCCACAGCAAATAGGTGGGCCAGAGGCCGATGAACAGCTTGCAGGCGGCAGAGATGAGCATGACCGCTGCTACCCCGGCTGCCGGTTGCTGCGACTCGAGGCCCGGCGACTGCTGCGCCTCGGGATGATGAGTCACATCAGTGCCTGGGGCAGCCTCGAAGTAGCAGTACCAGACTACACGCAGGTAGTAGAACGCGGACACCGTGCTCATGAGGACGGCCACGACAGCCAGCCAGGTCTGCCCCGCGTCGACGACCGCGCTGAAGAGGTAGAACTTGCCCCAGAAGCCTGCTGTAGGCGGGATACCCGTGAGCGAGAGCATGAACAGGGTAAGGGTGATCGCGGCCACTGGCATGGTACGGCCCAGGCCGCGCAACTCATCCAAGCTGTAGCCGAACGCGCGCCGACTACGGATGTAGACCAGCATGCCGAAGGCGCCCAGGTTCATGAACACGTACGCCGCCAAGTACACGAGGACAGCCCCAGAGCCGTAGTCGCTGTCCGAGTGGCCCACCGCGATGATGCCCAACAGCAGGTAGCCCGCGTGCGCGATGCTCGAGTAGGCCAGGAGGCGCTTGAGGTTGCGCTGCGGCAGCGCCAGGACATTGCCGACGACCATGGTGACGACTGACAGCAGAGTGAGGATGGGCGTCCAGACGTCGCTGGCGGGCATAGCCGCCACAGCGAACAGCTTGAGGAAGCCCGCGAACGCTGCCGCCTTGATAGCGACCGACATGAAGGCCGTGACAGGCGTGGGCGCCCCTTCGTAGACGTCGGGCGCCCACTGGTGGAACGGCACCGCCGCCACCTTGAAGCCGAAGCCGCCCGCGATGAGGGCGAACGCCACGATGGCGGCGCCGTCGTCGACGACAGAGGCGCCGAGGCCGTCGGCGATCAACGCGTAGTTGGTCTGTCCGCTGATCGCGTACAGCACCGCGAGCCCGAACAGAAGGACAGCCGACGAGAAGGCACCGTTGATGTAGTACTTGAGGCCTGCCTCACGCGACAGCGGATCATGGCGTGAGTAGCTGGCCAAGACGTACGTAGGCAGCGACATCAGCTCGAACGAGACGAACAGCGTGATGACGTCAGTGGCAGTGGCCATGCCGATCATGCCGGCGATGATGAGCAGCAGCAGGACGTAGAACTCCCCGCGCGCCGCTCCGCGAGCGGCGAGGTACGCATCGCTGAGCAAGATGGTGAGCAGACCGACGGTGGCGAACAGAACGACGAAGAAGAGGGCGTACTTGTCCAGGGCCACCATGCCCCCAAAGCCCGCCTCGGGCTCGTGGTCGTAGAGCTTGAGCCCGCCGTCGAAGCGCACCCACTGACCGGCCGCTACCGCCATGGCCACGACGAGTACCCCAGCAGCGACCCAAGCTAGCGCGCCCTTGGACCGTGGTGCCAGGAAGAGGTCGACCAGCAACACCAGGAGAGCTCCGCCAGCGATCACCACCAGCGGCAAGATGACCTGGACCGAGTTGTTCATGTCTGTGACAGCCAGCATGTGCACCTCAGAAGAGCCCCTTGGCGAATGCGATGAGGTCGGAGACTACCGGCACGCCCTGAGCACGCGCCTCGGCCGCTGGCCGTACCTGCTCGAGCAGCTCCTGCACCGGCTGGTGGAGAAGGTTGAGGAAGGGCTCCGGGTACACACCCACCCACACGGCCATGACGAGCAGCGGCACGAGCGACACGACCTCGCGCCAGCGGAAGTCGAAGAGGCCTTCCTTGGGCATGATGTCGGGGTCGCCGCGGTCGTTGAACAGCACCCGTTGGTACATCCAGAGAAGGTAACAGGCCGCCAGGATGACGCCGACCGCAGCGATGGAGCCCCACGCGTAGTTGTAGTGGAAGACCCCGAGCAGGCTGAGGAACTCGCCGACGAAGCCGTTGAGGCCAGGCAAGCCGAGCGAGCCGAGCGTGAACACCATGAAGAACGCCGCCAGCACCGGCATGGGCTTAGCCAGACCACTCATCTCGGCGATCTGCCGGGTGTGCGTGCGCTCGTACAGGTAGCCCACCAGCAGGAAGAGCGCCCCGGTGAGGATACCGTGGTTGAACATGACCAGTACGGCGCCCTCGAGCCCCTGCGGATTGGCCGTCACTGCGATGGCTGCGAAGATGCCCGCGGTGACGAAGCCCATGTGGCTGACGCTGGAGTAGGCGACCAGCTTCTTGAGGTCCTTCTGGCGAAGCGACACTAGCGCCCCGTACAAGATGGCGATGACCGAGAGCGCGATGACGTACGGCACCGCCGCCACGGCCGCGTCGGGGAACAGTGGAAGGCAGAACCGCAGCATGCCGTAGCCGCCCATCTTAAGGAGCACGCCGGCCAGGATGACAGAGCCAGCAGTAGGCGCTTCGACGTGTGCGTCTGGCAACCACGTGTGCAGTGGGAACATGGGCACCTTGATGGCGAACGCCAGGAAGAAGGCCAGGAACGCCCATATCTGGAGGTCGTAGGTGTACACCACCTCGCTGAGCTCCTGGATGTTGAACGTGAGCCCCACCGAGGTGCCCTTGGCGTAGAGCACAGTGGCGATGATGGCCACCAGCATGAGCAAGCTGCCGACGAGGGTGAACAAGAAGAACTTGATGGCGGCGTAGATCTTGCGCGGCCCACCCCAGATACCGATGATGAAGTACATCGGCACCAGCATGACCTCCCAGAACACGTAGAACAGG
>CAYMTC010000095.1:0-6946 GCA_964393265.1 uncultured Thermoleophilia bacterium | reverse complement strand
ACCGTCTGCGAGCAAGGAGCGCGCAAGGTCGCTCTGCGGCAACAGCACGCGCTCCCCTTGCCACACCGGGAGCGCGTCGAGCAGAGCCTCTGCGATGGCGCGCGAAGGCAGCACCGCCGGTGTGCATCCGAGGCGACGGCGACACGAGTCGCCGGTGCGACGGCCGATGACCGCGACCTGCACCGTTGCCGGCACGCGGTCCTGGCCACACGCCCGCATGCGGTCGGCCAGTACGTCAACGACGTTACTGCTCGTGAGGACCAGCCAGTCGAACTCACCGTCCATCAGTGCACGCACTGCGCCGTCCAGGGCCGACAGGTCGGCTGGCGCCTTGATATCGATGCACGGATAGGCCAGCGTCTGCGCCCCGGCGTCGCGCAGACGCTCGTCGAGCTCGGCCGCCTGGTGCGGCGCCCGCGTGTTCACGATGACCCTGCCCGCGAGCGGACCGCTCATGTGAGTGCCTCCAGGATGCGGTCCGCACCGTCCGCCAGTGCTCGGTCCGCGAGCCGACGACCAAGTGCAGCGGCCAGCTGCTCGGCCGCGGTGGCCTCCGTGGCATGCGCAGCCGTAGGCCGCCCAGCCGGGGAGAGCGCCGACGCAAGAGCGGCCGACTCGCAGACGTCGATCTGCTCTGAGCCATCGACGGCCGACACACGCCCGTGCAACTCGAGCCGGCCTGTCACATCGAGCATGGCGTAGGCGGCGATGGGGACAGCGCAACCCCCGCCAAGTCCGTCGAGAAAGGCGCGCTCGGCGGTCGTCGCCAGCGCCGTCGGCACATCGTGGACAGCTGCCAGAACCTGCAGCAGGTCCTCGCGGTCCGACCGACACTGCAGAGCCAGCGCCCCCTGGCCGGGCGCCGGCATCAGCGTCTCCCACGGGAGCACATGGGAAGCTGCTGCCTGGCGGCCTAGACGGTCAAGGGCAGCGCAGGCGATGACGATGGCGTCGTAGGGTCCGTCCGCAGCCAGCGCCCTCCGGATGCGCGTGTCAGCGTTGCCACGCAGGTCCACGATCCGTAAGCCGGGACAGCAGTGCAGCAGCTGGGCCGCGCGGCGCCTGCTGCTGGTACCCACGCTGGCGTCTGCCGAAAGCTTGTCCAACGACGCACCGTCGCGGCTGACAAGTGCGTCTCGTGCATCGCCGCGCGGCAGGACTGCGCCCACGGTCAGTCCCTCTGTGGCCCCCGTGGGCAAGTCCTTGAGACTGTGCACCGCGAGATCCACACGCCCGTCCCACAGAGCGGCCTCGATCTCGGCCGTGAACAGACCTTTCCCGCCGATCTTAGGCAGCGGCAGATCGACGATCTCGTCGCCCCTGGTGCTGATGATCTGCTCGCTGGTGACGATCCCGGGCGACGCAGCGCGCAGCAGTTGCGCCGTGTACTGGGTCTGCCAGCGCGCCAGCGCCGAGCCTCGTGTGCCAAGGCGGACCTCTCTGGGTGCAGCCGGGCTCACGGATCAGGCGTCTCCGCGCGACCACCGTGGTACACGCACATAGGCTCTTCGCCCAGGTGGTCGCCTGTCATACCGTAGGCGCGCGCGCGACAACCTCCGCACACGGCCACGAACTCACAACCGTGGCACTTGCCCACCAGCCGCGACCTGTCGCGAAGGTCGGCGAACAGTGCGCTGTCCCGCCAGACGTCCGCGAAGGAGTGCTCGCGCAGCGACCCGGCCGGGAGAGGCAGGTAGCCGCAGCCGAACACGAGCCCGTCGTGCGAGACGAAGGCGACGGCGTTGCCAGCCAGACACCCCGCTGACAGACCGTGCTCATCCTGAGCGGCCGCCGAGCGGCCGCCCGCCCCTGACGCTTCTCCCCCGGCGATCTCGGCCTCGCGACGGCGCCGCTGCAGGATGACGCGGTGGTAGTGCGGGGCACAGGTGGCACGGAGCTCGAGACCGGTGTCCTGGCCCTCGATGTCGTAGAGCCAGTGCAGCACGCGCTCATACTCCGCGGCTGCGATCTGATCGGTCTCAGTGATCTGCAGCCCGCACCCCACCGGGACCAGCAGGAAGAGGTGCAGAGCCACTGCTCCTAGGCCTCTGGCCATCGCGAGCAGCTCGTCCAGCTGCCGCACATTGTGGCGTGCGATCGTCGAGTTGATCTGGACCGGCATGCCGGCTTCTTGCAGAGCTGCGATACCGCGCAGTGCGGCGGCGTAGCTGCCCGAGAGCCCGCGGAAGGCGTCGTGGCCGGCAGCATCGGGAGCATCCAGTGAGACGCTGACACGCCGAACACCCGACGCCACCAGCGCCTCAGCGGCGGACGCGTCTATCAGTGTGGCGTTGGTGGCGACGGCGACCGCCAGCCCTCGAGAAGTGGCCCGGGCGGCAACGTCGTACAGGTCCGCTCGCAGAAGTGGTTCGCCGCCGGAGATGATGAACAGCAGCGGCCCCATGGCACCGAGCTGATCGATCAGCTCGAAGGCCTCCGCCGTGGCGAGATCGGAGCCTAGGTCGCTCAGCTGTCCGATAGGCACGGGTGTTGGCAGGACTCTTTCATCGGGGCTAGCCGCATGCGGCGGGGCGGCAGTCTCCTGTCGCTGTGGGACCTGCGTGCGGCGACAGTGGCGACACGACAGGTTGCACGCGACCGTGGACTCCCAGAAGACGATGCGGGGCGGCGAGACAGTCACGACCCACCGTTCCTGCTGGGACCGGGGGTGGCGGCAGGCCACGAGTCGGAGGCGATGCCGGCCACGGCGTCCAGGAATGCCGGCCCGTCGTTCAGGAGCGGCACTCGCCGGACGGCGACGCCGAGCTCGGCGGACGCCGCTCGCAGCTCTACGTCGATGTCGTAGAGGACCTCCAATTGGTCGGCGAGGAAGCCGATCGACGCCACGACCACGCAGCGGCCGCCAGCAGCGGCGATCTCGCTGACGACCTGATGCACATCTGGGCCTAGCCACCCCTGAGCCCCATGGGGGGCGCTCTGGTACGCGGTACGCCAGTCTGTCGCTCCCAGGCCTGCCAGAGAGGCTATGGCGGCGGCCGCCCGCGAGAACTGCTCTTCGTACTCCACAGCGCCGCTCGTGGCCGTCCGTGGGAGGCTGTGCGTCGTGAAGAGCACCAGCGGGTTCCCAAGGCCCTCGCTCCGTGCGGCCGCGAGGGTCGCGCGCACCGCCGCGGCAGTACCACCCAGGTACTCCTGCCTGTCGCCGATGCGCTCGACTGAGTCGAGCGTGAAGGCCGCCCCCTGCTGCTCGGCCGCCCGCTGTAGAGCGCTGAGACACGCTCCGGAGCCAGGTCCGCTGGCGAAGGCGCTGAGACAGACGGCCAGTACTCTCGCGGGCTGGTGGGCAGCGACAGCGTCCACTGCCTCGTCGATAGATGGTCGGCTGTAGAGCCAGCCGACCTCGACCGGAACGTCCAGCCGCTCGGCTAGCGCGGATGCAGCGGCCGAAGTGGTCGGCGCGAGAGGCGACCCACCTATAGCCTCGTACCGACGGACGACTTCTGCCACCTGCGCAGGAGAGGGCTCACGACCGCCCCGCACGGACCGCAGGAACGCCGGTACATCTGCCGGCGACCGCGGACCACCATGGCCAAGCAGGAGCAGGGCGTTCACGCGCCAGGGTGAAGTTGCAGGAGTCCGCCCAGCCATGTGTTGCTCTTGAACACGCTCATCCCGAGCTCCTCCTCCCGCACGCTCCGCAGCAAAGGCGAGCGAGGGGGACGACCCACGGTGCACGACTGGAAAGCAGGGAGCACCACAGTACGTTTCGCTGTGAGCCACGCGCGCGGCACCTGGAGCGGCGCGCGGCGAACGTGACACCATCCCCACTATACACGACCCCCGGAGTCCGATACCGTCGGCGGCCATCATGGGCACCCGTCGTCGCCCGTGACGAGCCGGGAGCACGTCCCCACGTCAGCCCACGGCTGCGAGCGACTCCGCCGCTGCTGTCTGGAATGTGTCAAGGTCGCCGTCGGTGTGGGCCAGCGACACCATCGTGGCCTCGAACTGCGACGGCGCCAGGTAGATGCCGCGCTGGAGCATGTGCCGCCAGTAGGCCGCGTAGCGAGCTGCGTCGGCGCGCCGGACGTCGGTGTAGGAGCGGACCGGTCCCTCGCAGAAGAACATGGTGAGCATGGCGCCGACGCGATTCACGGTCACCGCCACACCAGCCGCCTCGGCAGCTGAGCGTAGGGCGCTCTCCGACCGCTCGCCCGCCTGCTCCAGACGGTCGTAGGTGCCTTCACGCTCGAGGACGCGCAGCGTGGCAAGTCCGGCGCTCATGGCGACCGGGTTCCCCGATAGAGTACCGGCTTGGTAGACGCGACCTGCAGGCGCCACACTCTGCATGATGTCGTGACGACCGCCAAAGGCGCCTACCGGAAGGCCACCGCCGATGATCTTGCCCAGCGTCGTCATGTCCGGCATGACACCGTAGCGGACCTGGGCGCCGCCCCAACCCACCCGGAAACCCGTGATCACTTCGTCGAAGATGAGGATGGAGCCGTAGCGCGTGCACAGCTCGCGAGCGGTCTCCAGGAAGCCCGGCTCGGGCGGCACCACGCCCATGTTCCCTGCCACCGGCTCGACGATCACACAGGCTATCTGCTCGCCGGACCGCTCGAACACATCTCTGAGCGCGGCGCTGTCGTTGTAGTCGCATAGCAGCGTATCGGCCACGGTCGCCGGCGGTACGCCGGGGCTGTCGGGCACGCCGAGCGTGAGCGCTCCACTGCCAGCCTGGACGAGGAACGCGTCAGCGTGACCGTGGTAGCAGCCGACGAACTTCACGATCTTGTCGCGACCAGTGTGTCCGCGCGCGACGCGTACAGCGCTCATGGTCGCCTCGGTACCGGAGCTGGTCATCCGCACGGATTCGATCGACGGGACGGCTCGACAGATCATCTCTGCCAGCTCCACCTCAGGCTGCGTAGGTGCACCGAAGCTAGTCCCCCGGCCCACGCTCTCCCGTACACACTCCAACACCTCAGCGTGGCCCCAGCCAAGGATCATCGGGCCCCAAGATGAGACGAAGTCGATGTACTCGTTGCCATCGACGTCCCAGACATGAGCGCCAGCGCCGTGGTCGATGAACAGAGGGTATGACCGCCCCACGGCTCCCATGGCGCGCACGGGCGAGTCCACTCCCCCGGGGATGCACTCCAGGGCGCGTCTGAAGAGCTGCGCCGATGTGTCGGTGGCCATGGTGCCTCCTGGCTCAGACTTCACTGCGATCCACACCATTGTACCGAGCCCCTTCAAGCAGACACCGTCGGGCATGCCGGCCGGCGACCCTCGGCTGCTCCGCTCGCGTCGCCGCGTTTGGACCCGGCTCCTATAGATCATATAGTAGGAGTCACTCCGTCAGGCGACGGCAAACCCAAGGGTGAAGCACCGGTCAGTACAGTGAGAGTGCGACTCATCGAGCCCGCGGCGCCTAGTACGCATGTCTTCAGCAACGTGCGCTTGCCGCGCCTGGGGCTACCCATCATCGGCGCCGCGCTGGCCACCCACGGTCACGATGTGAAGATCTACGCCGCTGACCTGGCACCCGTCGACTGGGACGATGTCTACGGGGCCGACCTGGTCGGCCTCTCCGCCACCACCTCTACGGTCCCCACCGCGTACCACTACTGTTCGCTCTTACGCGAACGCGGCATCCCCACGATCATCGGCGGTCCGCACGTCACCTTCATGACCGATGAGGCGCTCCAGCACGCGGACTTCGTGGCCCGCGGCGAGGGCGGCGACCAGCTCATGCTCGAGCTCATCGACGCGCTCCAGGGCCGGCGCTCATACAGCTCCATCTCAGGCATGTCGTACAGAGAGGCCGGAGAGACTCACCACAACGCCGCCCGGCCGCGTGTGGCCGACCTCGACTTGCTACCCACGCCCGACCTTTCGCTCATCCACGGCGCGCCGCTCCTTCGCTACACGCCCGTCATGACCAGTCTGGGCTGTCCGTTCAACTGCCGCTTCTGCTCGGTCACAGCGATGTTCGGACGACGCTACCGGTTCCGGAGCCCCTCCAACGTGCTCGCAGAGCTCAAGGCGAAGCGGCCCCGCCACGTGTTCTTCTACGATGACAACCTTGCCGCCGATCGCCAGCGCCTCAAGACACTCCTGCAGATGATCATCGCCGAGCGAATGCGCTTCCGCTGGACCGCGCAGGTGAGGACGGATGTCGCCCGCGACAGCGAGTTGCTCGGACTCATGCGGCAGTCGGGCTGCTGGCTGGTCCACCTGGGGCTTGAGTCGGTGAATCAGGCGACGCTCGACGACTACAAGAAGTCTCAGAGCGTCGCCGACATCACCCGTGCCATCAAGACACTGCACGAGCACGGCATCCGATCGCACGGCATGTTCGTGCTCGGCGCCGACAGCGACGGCCCTGAGGTGGTCCAGGACACAGTGACGTTCGCACTCGAACACGAGATCGACACCGTCATGCTGAACATCCTCACGCCTCTTCCAGGCACGCCTCTCTTCGATCAGCTCGACGCCGAGGGGCGCATCTTCGACAAGGACTGGAGCCTCTACGACGCACACCATGTCGTCTACCAGCCAGCCCGGATGACGCCCTATGAACTGCAGAGCGCCACCTTGCGCGGCTACGATCGCTTCTACGGCTGGCGTCGCTGGTTACGCTGCTTCTGCAAGTTACGGTTCCGCAAGCTCTTCTTCCAGACGTGGGGCTACAAGCTCCTGCGCTCGTGGCGCAAGGACGGGCGCAACAGAGAGCACATGGAGGCGCTCCGCAGACTCCCCCAAGCCGTGACCGCGTCCACTTATGCGAAGAGCGCAGCGACTGCGGATACTCGCACCCCAGCCTAGCGGCCACTCCAGGCGCCCGCGACGCAAGGCCTCAGCTGTGGTACGCGGGCAGCGCTCCGACCAGAGGATCCGTGCGTACTTGGCGCACCGAGCGGACGACGGCACGCCGTCGCCTGCAAGCACACGGTCGGCGACCGCCGCGCAGTGCCGC